>JABXGU010000078.1 GCA_016550415.1 archaeon
AATTCAACACCAAAAAGCACAAGCCTCCAAGGATATTTCGGGAACCATTCAAAAAGCGCTAAATACGCCACAAGGTCAGACACTCCAAGAGACTATAACCAATCGGCGTGTCTGCGTTCTCATAGAGGATGGTACCCGATCAGAACCTCACGAAAGTATAATTGAAGAATTATCAAGACACTTGAGTGGCGCAAAAGAACTTACATTCATTGTTACAACGGGCTCACATGAAGTCGATAGCCCACGAAACCGGGAAATAGTCAAAGCAATCCATGATAGTTGTAAACATCATAAACTTGAACCATATCGAGTTATCGTTCATGATGGACTACAGTCACCTTGTCGTTCATTAGGTAAAACAAGTCGGGGAACTCTAGTCAAGGCAAATAAGGAAGCGTTGGACCAAGATGCCTATGTGATTGCAGCAGATATGAAAAATCACTATTTCGCAGGATATTCCAACCCAATTAAGAACTTCCTTCCAGGCATCTGCAATTTCTCCACCATTGAAGCCAATCACAGTCTTGCTCTTGACCCAGAATCCACGTTTGGACGCCATCCCCTTCACCCAGATCCCTCAAGAAGAACAAACCCTGTCGCAGAGGATATGCTGGAAGCAACCAACCTGATAATTGGCAATCACCCAGTCTTTGTACTTGCAACCATTACCAGTGGATCCGACATTCTCTGGGCAGGCAGCGGCGACCTTGCCAAAGTTGCCTCAGAAGGATTTCAAAAAATCGATGCAGCTGCCAGCTTTACTGTACCCCGTACAGACCACATCATAGTATCACCGGGTGGTTTCCCCCAAGATGAAAGTCTATACAATGCACAGCGAGGTCTTGAACTTACCAAGAATGCTGTCAGTGATGGAGGAGAAATTCTATTCCTCGCTGAATGCGTAAAGGGTGTAGCACCAACGGCTGAAGCTCGCACCTTCTTCTTTGACCGCTTAACTCAGCCACTCCCTGAAGTCATTTCAAGCATTCAACATGAATATAGACTCTACACTCACAAAGCCTACAAATTCGCAGAACTAATCCAGCGTGTCAAAAAGATAAGGCTCCATACCAAACTCCCGCAATCACAAGTCAGAGCTGCACACCTAGAATTTGCATCCAACCCCCAATCTGTAGTGGACAACTGGATAAAACATGATGCAAAAGCAAAAATCCTTGTATTTCATGAAGCAAATAAAATAGCAGTCTACGCAGAGTAAACAACGGACATCCGAGCCATTATAAAAATCGAGGGTAAACAAGAGAAAATTGTTAAATGCGAACAGAGCAAATAGTATACAAACCAAAACTTGGAAGAACAGCGATGTCAATGATCTATACCTATTGCGAAAGGTGTTCTGCTTACGTAACCATTGAGTTGCCCACAGATGTTCTTAGGAGACATAGTGTCTATCCTTTTCCCTACACCTTTGTGCATGGTGATCCGCCTCATGCTCTGACGATTTACCTTGACCAAGATTTGGTTGAAAGAGGGCATGAAATTTCTGATGTGCAACCTGAAGGTCAGTTACAAAGGAGTATGAGTTCAGAAAGTGCACCAGAACCAGCAGTAACGCCAGGAATCCATAAGGCAATTCCACGTGGTGGGCTGATAACACCCATTGTTACAACTGATCTTCAGAAGCACAAGCTTTCTGTTATGGAGTTCCGTCTTCTAAGTTTGTGTGATGGGAAGAGGAGTTTGCAAGACATTTCAGCGGAATTGGGACTTCAGACTTTTACTTGTATGAGGATGGTTCTTGACCTCCAGAAACGAGGTATCGTTTCAATCGAGAAGCACTTGTAATGGTTGTGAATAGCATGGGATTGAAAGGCTGGATTGGATTTAAATTTAAAATGAGGAAAACATCAATAAACGCATTTCAGGCACTTTTGGCAGGCATTGTAGACCATGTTGTTGAGCAAAGTCATGGCGATATTGATCTTGTTAATGCTACACTCCTGAAGATAGGGAGATCCATGGCAGAGACACTTCTCTTTGAATATAGTGACAAAATTGGTAAACACGCCACCTCATTTGATGGCTTCTTGGATACCTTTAATCTCGCCACCAAAGTTATGATTAGTGTGCCTTTTGATAAGAGCTACTGGGACGCCAACAATCGGAAAATTGTCTATATTTTCGAAAAATGCCCATTCTGTGAGAATGTGAGCCTCTCTGAAGATTTTCACAAACTCAAATATTGCAATGTTCTCAGTGGCGTCTTTCAGCATGTACTAACACTGCGTGGCTTCGAAAGCGAATGTGAAGAAGTAAAATGCAAAACATGGGGCGATGATGCCTGCGTCTGGGAATTACGTGAAGTGTAAGGTCCTGTTCTCCATGAATCAGATTTCACAAGAACAGGATGAGTGCAGGTAAGATAGCAAAATAATTGTTATCACTGAAAAAAAGACGCTATCAATTAGACTGGAAACGTTGATAAATAATATAGTTTGCTAGACGGATATTGATGTGAGTACAGTGACCAAAACATCAGCCATTAGTGGTTTTTATCGACTCTCAATAAGCGAACGAATAAAGAAACTAAATGAGTTTGTAAATCTCACCGAAGAAGAAGTCGCCCTGCTTCAAGCTGCTGGTGCCCTTGACTTATCGATTGCCGACCGAATGATTGAGAATGTTGTCGGAACTTTGCCATTCCCATTGGGAATAGCAACTAACTTTATCATTAACAGTAAAGAGCGCCTCATCCCAATGGCATTGGAGGAACCCTCCGTTGTCGCTGCCGCGTCTAATGCAGCAAGAATGACCCGAAACACAGGAGGATTCTCTGCCAGCACAACCGACCCAATCATGATAGGTCAAATCCAAGTTGCGGATATCACAGACCCTGAAAAAGGTAAAAGCGCAATACTTGGGGAAAAAGAGAATCTGCTTGAAGTTGCAAATTCACAAGACCCAATGTTGGTGAAGGTGGGTGGCGGAGCACGTGAACTTGAAGCCCGCGTGTTAGAAACAATAATGGGACCCATGCTAGTTGTACACCTGTTAGTGGACACAAGAGATGCAATGGGTGCCAATGCCGTTAACACCATGTGTGAAGCCCTTGCACCGCTTATAGAGGAGCTCACAGGAGGACACGTCTATCTTCGAATCCTCTCCAATTTGGCAGTGTATAGGCTAGCGCGGGCAGAAGCAATTTTTCCCAAAGAAGAGCTTGGTGGACCAGAAGTAGTTGAGAGCATCCTCAAAGCATATGCATTTGCGCAAGCAGATCCCTTTCGATGTGCTACACACAATAAAGGAATAATGAATGGTATTGACGCTGTACTGATTGCTACTGGACAAGACTTCAGAGCTGTTGAAGCAGGAGCTCACACATATGCTGCCACACGTGATGGTGGCTACCAATCCCTCACACATTATGAAAAAACGCCAGAGGGAGATCTGCAAGGAACAATTGAACTTCCACTTGCTGTAGGCTTGATAGGTGGTGCTACAAAAACACACCCAGTTGCTCGCCTATGCGTGAAAATCTTGGGAATAAAAACTGCTCAAGAACTTGCAGAAGTCATTGCCAGTGTCGGACTTGCCCAGAATCTAGCTGCTCTTCGAGCTCTCAGTCAAGAGGGTATCCAAAGGGGACACATGAAGCTTCACAGTAGAAATGTAGCCATCGCAGCAGGAGCCCAAGAAGACGAAGTTGAAATTGTTGCACAAAAAATGATTGAAGAGAAAAAAGTACGATTTGACCGAGCCCGTGAAATACTCGCTGAGCTAAGGGAGTCTAGGTAGTATTTTTCAAGTTTATACACAAACTTTGAAATAATCAACACCTCTCCATATCTAGTATAGAAGATTTCAATAAAAATTTCAACAGATGGCAAAAAAATGGAATCGAAGGACCATGAGCTGGTGAATAATAAATGAAAAGATATGCTGCCATGGTTGAGGTTCTCGGAGAAGGTGGCGAACTACAGCCCCTTCTATGGAATCCAAATCATCTGGTTGATGGACGAGCTATTCTAATTGTCGATGAAGGCGAAGGTAAGATTTGGGTGTGGTTGGGTGAGGACACAACCATTGTACAGCGAACAACTGCACTTCGACAAGCCCGTTTCATTATGGTTAACGGTTTCCGTATCGAAAACATTCTCGTTGGAACAAAGTGCACTGAATTCATTGAGATTTCAAAGTCACTGGATGAACCTATTGCAAGACCACTTCAGAAGCTACTAAAAGAGCATTCGAAAGCCTCTGAATATCTCGTCGTCGTGAAGGAGGAGGAAAGTGTTTCAACTTTTGATACATCATTCCAAAAAAGAGTGGATGCTATTTCGCACACAATCGCCCCTGAACCTTTACGACAGAAACCGACCGTACGTCGTCGCATGCTTTCTTATGAGGAACAGTTAGCTAGTAAAGTAATTTTTGCTGTTAGTGACTGCTATGGGCATGCAATCATTAAGCCATTGGGACCAAAGCAATTCGAAGTCTCAACTAGCCGATTGAATCTTCGATTCCACTGTGATGGAGATTCAATCCTATTTTCATTAATTCTTGCTGCAACACAGGATGACATCGATAGTTTCGCAAAGTGCTTCGGTCAAATACCTCAGTTAGATGCAACAGGCCAACAAATAGTAGACTCGAGTCTTGCAGGAATGACAGCCACAGAAAAGCAAGAAGAAGAGCAACAAGAGGAAAAACAGGAAGAAACTCTCTCCCTTACAGAAAAAATGCGAAGACAATTATCAGAATTAGGGGAATCCAAAGAAGACAAAAACACAGAATCAGAAGAATCTGACTCAGAGGAGAAGGATGAGGAAGAGCGACGTGAAGACGAATATTATTTCTGATGGACCCTAAACTATTCAGATAGTTTGAATCAAATTTGTGTGATGAAGGCGTAACATTTGCATTTGACCATTATAGGCGCAGGACAAACAGTTACAGGTAGCCAGCATTTGATAGAGACAAAGGATGCATCCTACCTTCTAGATTGTGGGCTTTTCCAAGGGAATCGTGAATTTGAGGAAAAACGCAACCGAATCTTCGGTGTTGACCCCAAATCAGTTGATTTTGTTATTCTTAGCCATGCCCATCTCGACCATTGTGGTCGCCTACCACAGTTTGCTCGTGGAGGTTTCCGTGGTCCAATCTATGCAACAGCAGCCACTAAAGAGTTGTGTAATCTACTGTTAGAAGACGTAGCAAAAACAGAAGAACATGAAGCAGCGAGAAGCCAAAACAAAACGACATCCTCAGCTCAACAGTCAGAACCCTATGCACCACTCTTCACGGAAAAAGACGCAAAACAAGTTGCCAATCAATTTCAAACCATCGAATATAACAAAATCGTAGATTTACCCGGTGACATAACCCTTCGTTTTCGAGACGCAGGTCATATTCTTGGCTCTAGCATGGTTGAAACATGGTCAGAAGAAAACAGAAGACGACAACATATTGTCTTTACCGGCGATATCGGTCAAAGAGATGCCCCAATTATCCGCGATCCCGACTTCCCTGATGACGCAACATACCTAATCTCAGAAAGCACATACGCCAATAGAAATCATGAACCAATAGCCAAATCTGTTCGACGTTTTGAAAAAATAATTATCAAGGCTCAACGTCATCGAAGCCATGTCCTTGTGCCAGCTTTTGCGATTGGAAGAACTCAAACAATAATTTACATTCTGAATGAACTTGTAGAAAATGCTCGTATACCTATTCTTCCCGTCGCTATTGACTCACCACTAGCAATTGATATAACTAGAATTTTCAAAAACCATCGTGAATGCTACGACGAGGAAACATGGCAACTTATACGTTCTGGAGATTTGCCTCTTGATTTTAAGGGTCTTCGAAATGTGGAATCACAAAATGATAGTGATCTCCTAAGCCCTCGTCCAGGTCCCGTCATGATTATCGCAGGTTCAGGCATGATGAATGGAGGTAGGATACTTCGACATCTTTTCAGACGAATTGAAGACCCAAAAACTACACTACTTGTTGTGGGCTTTCAAGCTCCAGGAACACTTGGTTACCATATAGTTCATGGTGCCAGAACTGTCAGAATTTATGGAAGAACAAAGCATGTACGAGCACGAGTAGAGACAATAACAGGATTCAGCTCACACGCAGACCAAACTGAACTCCGCAGCCATCTAAACAATCTTCGCAAACAACCACCAAAACAAGTTTTCTGTGTGCATGGCAGTCCCTCTGCCTGCAGGGCACTAACAGGAATTGTTAGAAGTAATCTTCAATGCCCTGCACTTGCACCAGTAATTGGCCAACGGTTTCTTCTAGCCTAAATGAAAGGTTAGCTGATTTGGGGCTATGCGGATGCACTTACTTTCTCAACATGAAACCATGAGTTCTCGCGTTGAAAATCCCAAAGAGCCTGAGCTAGGTTGTTAAGGTCATTCACTTCGAGAGTGAAATTGAACCTTCCGCTACCAAGGGGAAGCTTGCACAGTATTTTACCATGGGTGTTAAGAAGTAGTAGAATGTGCCCGCTTTTTACCGCTTGCTCCTCATTTGTATGGGTTTGGAGGGCAAGGTAAATGTTCGCTTTCATTGTCTTGCCTCACCAGCATATACCCTAAGGGAATAAAGCCGACTTAAATCTTTCCAATTACCTCAAAGCCCCTACAATCCTTAAAAAATAAAAATAATCGAATTAAAGTTCCTTAGTTTTTACTCGTATAAAATAAGCAACCAGCTCATATGTGATATCGAAACCCCAGAAAGCTACGGCATGGAAAAATGTGAAAAGCCCGAAGAAGGGCAGCACTAAAACAATTATTTTCATAAGAGGACGATACTGGGCTAACCATCGAAGAGGGAAAAAAGTGAGTTGTTGGGCTCGACCATGAATCAGTTCATCTAGGGCAGCCGAGGGGGTCAGAGTGAGAAGCATTGGAGGTATCAGGAGAAGGAGTCCTGTTTGGTAGATGAAGAAAACCGCAACAGGTAACGTGCAAAGTGCTATTGCTAAGAATTGATGGTTGTCCACCTTTTGCGTTATCATCAGCCCTATTGCGAGGGTCAAGGTGAGCAGGGCAGTAAAAACATCAAACGATATCCAGATGTCAAGTAGAATTATTACCAAGGCTGCAAATGCCCAGCAAAGGAATACCCGTCCATAGAATTGTCGATTACGATCATATATGTCATCAAGGAATTTGATGATGCCGCCAATAATGCAATACGATGCAATCAATAAAATTACAGGCAGAATAATTGTCATATCAAAGTAGCCCAAGTTACAATTAAAATTATTAGCCTAGCCAGCGAGCTGCTTAAGCTCCATCGAAACTCTGTCCTTCAAAGATTTTGGTGTTTTTGAGTCCCAATCGAAGGTTATTTTCCCATGTCGCCGTTTGAGGGTATGACGAAGACCATCAATTGACTCAATGGATATTTCCTCTGAATCACCTGACTTCTTGTATTGTATATGCACTTCTTGGTGAACGCGTAGTATGGCAACTAGTGCTGCTTCGAGAACAAATTTTGTGCCTGATGGAGCAGACCTAGTTGGTGGTGCCTTTTCAAATACTGCTGGTTCAGGAGACGTAAATGTTGGTTCTGGCGCCACACTGGGTCGTCTGGCAGGAGTTGGTCTTGAAGATCCCATTTGTGTTTCAGCGTAAATGAGTGTTCCTTTATGATCAACTAGTGAGCTTATCTCTAATTTTCCTTCCAACAAGGCTTTGATTTGGGCAAAGTTGCCTTGGGTTTCAGGAGACTCCATTAAATCCTGATCTATAACTGTAACGGGTAAGCCCTTGCCAAACACTGTGTCACTAGAACGGTATCCTTCTCGGCTAATATCATCAGCCTTGGCAAGAGCGGTGCGGCGTTTGTCATGTTGAACTCCACTGCCCATCCAGAGCCAGAGGACACTGTTGAGCTCATCGACAATAAGGATGGATATGTCACCACGAAGTTTTTTCAAATCGGGTCTAATTGAACGGATAAATCCTAGTCCACCGATTTCCAGCATTACAATTCGTGTCATAGTTAATGAGCCTCATAGTGAAAGCTATTTTGAGATTAAAATTTCAAAGCGCGCCAAACTTGATAGTATCTTTCTTGATTGCTGCAACAGCATCTTTGCGCTATCCTCAGCGTAATCAAGTTGCGAGGTCCAGTCTAGGAGTTGTGTCAATCCCTTTTTAAGTTGACCCTGTTTTTTGTAATGCCTAATATGTCCATTGAGGATTTCTATTGTCTCAAGCAATTCAGATGATGAACCGATGATAATTTGCAGCACTTCTTTTAACGGAGTGACAGAACCTGGTTTTTCTTTAATCAGAAAAAGCTGTTCTCGGGCAATAGTCTGAATACTATGAACCAATGGTTTCATTTCCTCTGCAATATCTAAAATGACAGGATTTTCATTGGGCATAGTGAAGTTGCTGCGATCTTTAATTGAATTATCGAAAGCCTCTACAAAATCCTCTAACTGTAATCGCATTGCCAACAATTCTTTCACCATTATCACCATATTCTTACTTTGAAGTCTTGTACTAAAATTTGTTGAAACGTCGTTTCTATCATCATTTGAAGGTAAGGAGGTTCTTTCTGCACTAGTAATAGAGTACCTATCAAAGGTCAGCAGAGGCAAGGCGACTACGAAGCAGATCTAGAATCTCATCACGTTTACCGTGGAAATCATATCGGCTCAAGAAATGAACAGAACCACCAATTACCTCAAGTTCACAGATGGTACCCTCAGTATCCTCGATTGTATAGCGTTTCCCATCTTCAGTTTCAGAAACACTAACGTAGAGAAGAGGAAAATAATCTAGAAGTGAAGATACGAGAATGCCTGTTCGTATGATTCCCATGTCTTCAAAGGAACGGGAAGAGGGAGCTACATCTTCAACTTGACTAGATTTGGGACGTCTTACAGGTGATGCAGGTTGAGGAGCAGGAGGGAGAGGTTTGGCTTGTGTAGTAGCAGTCTTGGTTGGGGGTGGAGGTGAGGGGGCAACACTTGGAGTCGCTACAGGGCGAGGTTTGGCTTCTACTGAACCTTCACTAAGGCGTCCCAAGAATTGGTCCGTGATTGTGAAATTTTGACCAAGAGTGTGAAGAAGTTGGTCATAGGCGTGTTTTGTGTCCTTATCATCAAGGATTTGCCCATCAATGATTTCAACACTCGTAACATCACGACCAATCTTGAAGGGACCAAATTGATAGCCAGCACTACGAATTGATTGGGCTTTGCGCTGAGAAGCACGACGTTCTATTAGGGTTGTATTTGCGCCTTGCCAAAGCCAGACGCACTCTTTCAGTTCGTCGATTATGATTACTATATTGTCGTTACTAAGAACCTTTGGTGAAATTTGGAGGGGTTCAATTATTCCTCCAGAAAATTCGAGTAGAAGTATGAACTTGTCAGCCATTTTGTTTACCCCTTTTGTTGTAATTCATGATGGAACTTTATCTGTTTCGTATCAGTTCAAATGCGAAGTATTGACTCCTGAGGTTTCGTAGTAATTCTTGCTCCTGTTGTTGTTATTAATACATCAATTTCACTACGGATACCAAAATTATTCTGTAAGTAGATTCCAGGTTCGACAGATACTACAAGGTTGGGTAATAGAAGCCGGTTTTCTGGCATTTCGAAGCTGTCAAGGTTCGCTCCTCGCCCATGAACTGCAGTATCTATGCTGTGCCCTGTTCGATGGAGGATATTGCCTTCAAAACCAGCGCAAATGAGCACTTCGCGGGCACGTTCGTCAGGGATACGACCAGGAATATCTGGCTTTATTGAGTCTGTAGCTGTTTTCTGGGCTTGTTTAACAATACTCCAGATGTCCTGGATTTTATCAGGAATATGGGAACCAGAATAAGCCATCCAAGTAATGTCAGCAAAGATGTCCCACTTTGCCCATAAATCAATCATGATAAGATTGTTTTTTCGGATGACATATTCACCTGCAGTGTAATGAGGATTTGCAGAGTTAGCTTGAACTGCAGCCATTGGTTCATTATCTGTTACAAGCTTCTCCTCTTTGAAGCGTGAAAGGATATAATCAACAACTTCACGTTCACGAACTTTACCGATACGTTCAGCAATGAACGAAAAGGCCTGTTCCATAATCTGTGTACAAATCTTTGCTGCATGTTCGTGACTGGCTATTTGCTGAGGAGCCAAAAGGGATTGGATTATTTGCATCAAGTTTTCGCCAGATACCCATTCGACATTGGGAAGAGCTTCCTGCAACATCGTAAATCGCCCAGCAGGAAGAGAGTCGGTGACAGGATTCTTGCTAAAGTTAATTGCGATTTGAGAATAGTTGGCACTATAATCTTGTATTGTCTGTATGAAATCGTTTTGAGTTTGATAGTTGACAACTTTGAGATTGGATGCTATCTCATTTAGTTCATGGGATTCGATTTGAGACTTTATGATAATGATTGGGTCATCTTGTGTAATTATTATCATGTATTGTCTGGAATGGGGAGTCAGAGACCCCAACAATGAGGCACCAGTAGTATCGCAGCTTTCGAAGTCATAGATTAGCCAAGCATCAACATTGGATTTAGCCATAAATTTCCTGACTTGACTAATTTTTGCGCCCATTTCCATCATAGGGATTTTCATTATTCTCACTTCATTGCAGCCGTAGCGTCATCATCTCAAAAATCTTTATGCGTCAGAATAAGCATTCCCAAGATTTGTATTCTCTGCTGAAGGCGCATCACTCATCAATTTGATGTTGAGGGAATAATTTCCAATCTAGGGCTTAAGCGTAATTCGGGTACAAGGAACATCAGGGTCTCCATCAATGTACCGTTTTAGTATTCCAGGCTCCATCATACCGAGAACGGCGACCTTTGCGCCAGCACGTAGAATTGGTTCAAGTCTACGGATTTCTTCTAATTTTCCGCGCATTCCCTTTGTGATATCAGGAGTGGCAGCTTTATCAGCGAGCTTTTCAATTTCATGAATGCGACTAAGTGCGATATGAGTTATCAGTTCCGCATTAGAGTCTAGTTTTGGATCTGCTGTGTAAATTCCTGCTACATCAGTGGCAAAAATCACGTATTTTGGGTTCAGGAGTTGGGCAAGAATTTGCATGACTTTGTCGCCAGAACATACACTGAATCCGCGGTCCTCGTCTGCACACATATCACCACCCAAAAGAGGCGTCATTCCCAAATTGAGGAATCGCCGTAACCCTCCTCCGAAGTGACCAGCAATTTCCTCGTTTTCCATGGTAAAGACATTGCTTGGCAGAAATAGCACAGGAGACAATCCTGCGTCGAGGAGAGCGTTGGTTACTGCCATACGTAGTTCAAAAACTTCAATCATTGTTTTTGAAAGGTCGGGAAGCTGTTTTGGATCTTGGAAGCCAGTATAGAGTTTACGTTTGATGACAGGAACATGACCAAAACTGCCAACCCCGTGAACAACTATGCATGGACCCAAAGCTTCAGCGATTTCTTTTGCTGCCCGTTTGAGTACATCCTCACGTAGTGTGTAGGGCTTGCTTTTTTCGGTGATTAGGGCACCGCCAAGTTTTATGAGAGCTACATCACTTACCATTTCTCTCTCTCGCGTCTGTTCTTTGGTATTATAACTCGCAATAAGCACTTATCAGTGCTATGCCCTTGCTTTGACTATTTGCATTAGGGTAGCATGGAATCCGTTAGAGTGTAGGAAAGAGGCTCCAGACTAGGTTATAGGATGGAAAGAATATTGGTGCTACTAAGTAGATTACAATGAATGCGGCAATGGGAATGAGTAGGTTATCTAGATTCTTTGGGCTGAGGATTTCCACAATGGTTGTAACCAGAGATACTGTAATGATAGGAATGAAGAGAGCAATGGGACTGATGGAACCCCATGCACTCAATTGATCGACGATCAGCCAGTAAATGCTTAGTAACCCATAGGTGAAGAGTATGCTGAAGATGAACATGGCTATGCTGCCTTCAACACTCTTCTCTGCGAAGATCTTGAATTTGTGCTTCCCCCATTTGCGACCGACCATATCAGCGAATCCATCGCCACCGGCTAAAGGTCCAAAGATGAGAAAAGCAGTTGGTATGAAATATGCAAAGTTGGGAGTTCCGTCAATATTTGCTGGGACGTACCACATTGTAATGGCACAAACTGCCATAACAAGAGTGTAGAAAAGTGTCCCCTTTAGGAATTCTCTTGGTGAACCACTCCTTGACATTGTTCGTACAAATTCCTCGTTCTTTATGATTTGCAGTCCAAGTGTTAAGAAGAGGAAAACGAAGATGAAAGCAACTACGGATGCAAAGTAGCGGCTCCAGCCATCGCCAGAAAATAGTAGCCAGCTTATTAGGAATATTGGTCCAGCAAAGGTGTGGATTACTTTTCGTGAAACATAGGTGGGAACTAGCTCTCGTTTTCGAAGTATGTCGTTGATGCGGATAAGCAGTAGTAGCAGAACGAATGTTATGATTAGAGCAATGATATCCCACATCCAGTTTTGGATTCCAAATGCCTGTAGTGGGTTGACCATGGTTAACATCCTTCTTTTTGATGTGTGATTTGAAGGTTCTCTCGCAACTACTATAAAAGGCTTAAAACCAAATTGGTTACGAAATTGATGCTGATACCTGAAAGATATCCATTATTATTCGATGCATTATTGCCTCTTAGCTATGCAAAGCATATATCTAATTCAGAATAACACAATCAGCGAAGCAATTAAGGCTATATTATGATTGGCAAACTCGCAACAGGATTTCGCATTGTATAACAATTTAGTAAGTGAAAGAGATGGCTGGAAAATCTACCCAAGAGAAGGACCAATTTGGTATCGTCTTGGAGAAGTTGCAAAAAGTTCAGGCAGCAATGCGAGCTTGTATGAGAGGAGTCCAAGGGGCACGAACTAGGGCATGGGAATGGCGTGCTCAAAGAGATGAACTCCGAGCAGATGCCCCAGGAACATGGGAACAAATAGAGGAATTGCGGGCAGAAAGAGACAAGCTTAACACTGAGGTTGCTAGGCTTAAGGAACTACGAAAAAAGGAGGTGGAGCGAGCTAGAGAACTGCAAGAAAAATTGCAGTTAATAAGAAAGGAGTTGGGGGACGTTGAGGACCTTGCCTCATTCGAGGAGCTTCAGCAGCAGTTTCGTGAATTGGAGTGGAAACAACAGACAACCTCCACTAGCATTGATGAGGAACGGGCACTCCTTGGAGAAATGGAACAGCTTGCAGCTACAATTAAGCACGTCTCGCAGGTGAGAGACCGTGTAAAGGTGAGTCCAGAAGAAGTAGATGCAATGTGGCAAGAAATCCGTGAAGCACAAAATCGCGCACAAGGTTATCATGAAGAACTTCTTAGTCTTGTTGATGCAGCACAGGAGAAACATCAGAGGATACTTCAACTTACTAATATGATGGGACCGAGTCATGCAGAAGAGAAGGAGGCGCATGAGCAGTTTGTGCTCTGCCTTCAAGAAGCAGATGAGTTACGGAACAGACTCGAGGAACTTCGTGGTCAAGAGGCGGAGTTGAAGGGGGAACTTACTAGAATTAGGGAACAGCGTCAGACAGAGCGAAAAGAACAGGAGCGAAAAGCGATGGAGAAACTAGCAGAACAAGCACGGGAGAAGCAACAAGCTGGTGAGAAACTAACTATGCAGGAGCTTCAAGCACTTTTGGAAACGGATGGATTGGAATAAATAGTAAACCTTTGACCCCCATCTTTAGAAATTAAGAGTTCTAGTATGTTCTTTGGCAAATGAAATCAATGAGTGTAGAGAGAATTTTGGTCGTTTCCTTGTTTGGAAAGGGTTCAAGGAGATTTTTCGCTTCTTTGGCAAGCTTTTCTGTTTGCGCTCTTACTCGATCGGGAGCACCACATTCCTTAAGCATGGAGATAACCTTCGAAACATCAGACTCATCTTGTTGTGTTGAACGAAGCACATCTAATACGAACTTCCGATCTTTTTCAGATAGAAGTTTCATTGATTGGAGAATAACAGCATTACCAAGTTTGTGCTCGTAGATATCCTTACCAACTTTTTTGCCCAATTTTTCCTCTTCTGCAAAGAGGTCAAGCACATCATCTGCCATTTGGAATGCTATACCAGCCTTCCAGCCAAATTCACGTGCCGCCTTTCGGAGAGCTATTGGTCCGTCAGCACAAACGACGCCAACTTCGCAGCACGCTCGTAAAAGTGCAGCAGTCTTGTTCCCAATCATAGTTTCATATTCAGAAAATGAAATCTCACGGTAACGCTTACTATCGACATATTCATTACCTTGTTGAACCTGCTCAAACAAGACATCTAATCGTTCTCCTTCAACAAGCTCACGAATGGTGTCAGCTACTATTCTAGAGATTACCAATGGATTTGGTGACTGGAGAATACCTTCCTCGATGGCTTCACGATAGTGAGTAGATGCCAGGATTCCAAAGGATAAACTATACTTTTTCCATGTTGTTGGGATATTCCGACGAACATCAGCATTATCGATAATATCATCAAGGATTAGAGAATAATTATGAATAAGCTCCATGATTGCCGCTGCGGAGATAGCATCCTTTGGACTACCCCCTGCTGCCTCACAAAACGTAATAGTTAGGGCTGGACGAATTCGCTTACCCCCAGCTTTTACTTGATGAAAAACTACTTCTTGGAAATCCTTTGAAGCACCAACAGCTAGCAATTGCAGCATTCGTTCGTCTACACGTTTTCCTATTTTTCCAAGAACATGAAGAATTTCAGCCATCTTTAACACCTTTAAGAATCCAAAAGACCCATAGGATTTACAGCTTTTTACTACTTTCCCTGATATACAAACCTTATAATGGCAGCCTAAAAGCGTTTATTTGCAATAGAAAGTGGGACAAACCTATCTTTTGAATGATGCCTTTGTACAAAGAAATGTCTTAACAACATTGCTAGCACAAATTGCAGTCTGTCCCTGATCATATTGTGGTGCCACTTCAGTAACATCAAGACCAATACTTCGTGGAGCAAGAGCCCGGAGGAAAGAAAATAACTCCTGTGATGTGAGCCCACCTGCTTCTGGATTGCCCACAGCAGGGGCATATGCAGGATCTAAAACATCCATATCCACAGAGATATAGATGGGAGGACCTGGAGGAATAGCCTTCTTAATTCGTTCAATTATTGCTTGAATCCCATTTTTCGAGACATCTTCAACCGTGAAGTAGGTGATGTCATTCTCCTTGGCAAACTCGTACTCTTCATGGGCAATAGCGTGAATCCCCACTTGAATGATATGATCTGCACCCAATCGCTCAACTATTCGACGCATGACACAGGCATGAGAAAAGGGAGTTCCATTAAAGGCTTCACGAAGATCCATGTGGGCATCAAACTGTATAACGATGATATCGCGAGGGAGTGCGCGAACAGCACCTAGGGTGAGTGAATGTTCACCACCGAGGAGTATTACCGTTTGCTGCTTTTGGGCAAGCACTCCAACGATTGACTCCACCGACTCAAGCACTCCTTGAACTGACACGGGCGATACAACTACATCGCCGATGTCTGCAATGGATAGTTTAGCAGCATCGATTTTCGCATCTTCAACTAGACAGAAACTCTCGATTTGCTGTGATGCAGCTCGTATGGCTTTGGGACCCTTCTTAGAGCCACGACGAAAGGAGCTAGTCTCATCGAATGGCACACCTACAAATACAAATTTGGCTCGAGACGCATCAAGGGATGCACCAAAGAATGTGTTGAGAACTGGAGTGACTCCATAGATTGGAGATGATTTCGTCAATATAACTCCCTCAAAATCTAAGTTTGACGCTCTGATATTTGGCTTTTCGCTTTTCACTCTGACAATGGAGGTAGCTTAAGGTCAAGTTCGCGAATTCGAGCCAGTAATGTTGATGGGACATGAAGTTCATGGTAAAGCGCCTTCACAAATTCATCTCGGAGATTGGCTTCTTGAGCTGCTTCAAAGAAACTCCTGACCAACCAGCCACCAACATAATATGTGAAGCCATAGGGTCCCCACATTGGGTCAGTCATGAATGGTATTTGCGCCCGGGCATACTCTTCTTCGAAAGCGCCAAAATCAATTAGGTAGTTTAGAACCTCTGATTCACTTCGGTTTTGATGTTGTAGCATAACGAGGGCGTTGATGCCAACTGCGCGACGTAGGTTTCCTAGGATGTTTGTAATTTCCTCTTCTTCTTTAAGTGGACGATTTTCCCGTAGGATTATTGCTCCAGAATCTGCTAGTCCCTCTGCTATAACACAGTCAGGTGTGTTGATGAGGGCAACTGTTGCCTCGACATCAATTCTTTGCTGATTGTAGTCATATTCGCGGGAAACCAATTGTGTTTGGTGGCCAGGATAGGTTTCGTGTGTTACCCAACCCCAGATACCATATTTGCTTCTTGGCAATTGGATGTTTATTTCGATGAGGGCACGAAAATTTCCCTTATAATAGTGGTAAGCGGACCATGGTGCTTTATCAACAGGACGAAATTCGATATTCTCTTCGTCTGGAAGCTTGAAGAGAAGAAGCTGAGTGGAATTACGCGCCTCCTTTGCGGCATCTTGTGCTAGTTCCACAATTTCTGCACCAATTGTAAGTGCACGTTTACGCCATTGTGAAGCCATTGTTGGCAAATCAGCCTTTCCAACTTTCTTTCTGAGAGCACGGGCAGCTTGTTCTGTCAACTCCTCTATACGTTCGCTGGCCACTGTTACAATTTCGATATCGAGACCTGTTCGAACTCGTTGTTCAAAGGTTATTTTTTCCTTGAGAGCATATCTTACAAGGAGACTCATCGCTTCCATTTGCTTGTCTAGGAAGGTTCTCCTAGGATCAGCATCAACCTTTGTTTTTACAGTTTTTTGAAGAACTTTGATGGCACTGAGGAGTTTGTCAGGATCGACAAGCCTTGTCAGGTCATCAGGTAGATCTGGGCCAAAGTAGCAGTCTACTACAATTGTATCTGAACCTAATACTTCCTTAAGATAGGCATCCACTTGATGGGCTAGATGAACATAATTCACTCCAATAGAAGTATGCAAAGACATCAGTTAGACCTCAGAGAGTATCCTTTCTTAATAACTGTGAAGCAAGATTGTTGAATGCCTCTTGGACATTACTTCCATCCAATGCGCTTGTCTCATAATAGGTTGCGCCTAGGCGTTCAGCCATTTGGATAGCTGCATGCTCTGAAACCTCTCGTTCATCCTGAAGATCAGCTTTGTTGCCAAATATCATTTTTATAAAATCGTTTTTAAGAACGCGTTTTACTTCGGCAATCCATTGATTTTGAACAGCGTTTGCAGATGAGGCACGTGTGAGGTCAAAAACAAAGATTACAGCATCAGCCCCTTCGTAATAACGTAAGCGTAATGGTTCGAAACGTTCCTGACCACCTGTATCAAATAGATTCAATTTAACATCGGTCCCAGCTATATTCACATCCTTCGTCACTACATTGAGACCAATGCTGGGAATATAGTCATGGTCAAATTTATTCTCAGCAAATCGGCGAATTAAGCTAGTTTTACCAACCGAGTAATCGCCGCATACTACAACTTTCTGGCTGTAACGGTCAGCTGAGGTATCGCGTTCAGCTTCATCACTGGGAAAAAATTCCATACCTAGAAAAGGTTCATTATAGGTAAGAATTTTTGCCCTACAATAAAGATAGGCTCAAAGCAGCATAGAATGATTTGAAAAACTGAAAAAGTAAGTTAAGAAGGAAGCGAAGAAGAAGGAGGAGGGGAGCGAGGGGAGGGCGAGGAATGATGCGGACACAACAACAGAATACTCGCTTCGCTTCCTTCAAGACAAAACTTTTGTTCTGAATATATAAACTGCCAAAACAGGAAGCAAAATTTTCCACTAAAATAGGTATCTAAATGGCATTTTTTTGCTCTTTGATGATTCTTTAGAACTTGGCAAGTCCAGCTTGATTTCGTATATAATAGTCACTAGCTCGGAATATGAGCCACCCTACAATAATTATGATGACATCAAGAATTAGAAGTAGCCCCAATGATAACCAAGCACTAGGTGCAAAGGGACCTAAAATGAGGAATTGTCGATAGCTTTCAAGGGCTTGGTATGTGGGAACACCTTGAGCGACTACTTGCAGATAAAAGGGAAGCACCACAATCGGATAGCTCATTGGCGTAAGGAGCTTAATGAAACCAACAAGAAGTTCAACAGCCATCCAAGCCCTTCTAGCAACTAGTACGACACAGGCAAAGAAAAGAACAATTCCTTGCAATCCAAGAACTAATAGAAGGATGGCTAGGATGGCGGGGAGAAGGCCAGCTAGATTTAAGCCTAATTTAAAAAGAAGAGCTGTTGTCCCAAGCTGGAGAAGTAAACCGAGACCCCCATGTTCCACATTATGGATGCTTGAACCAAAGAGTAGAGTAAAACGACTAATTGGCGTAGAATATAGACTTTCTAGGGTTCCCACCCATTGCTCTCTTCGTAGCGCCATACCACTTCCCCATAGGCAGGAATCAATCAAAGCAACAAATGAGAAACCCAGTGCTGAGTATACTAGCCAATCAGAGGTATATGTCAATTGACCTAGAGAGGTTGATGTCAAGCCTCCAGTGAGCGCCAATCCAAACAATATTAGCGGCAGTAACCATAGGAGTGGACTCACAATGAAATAAAGCAGGCTCAAAGGGTAACTGAGTTCAATCTTCCACTGTTTTATTGAAAGTTTCCATGCGACGGACAACTCATAGCGCCAACCCCACTTATTCTGTAATTGTGTCTGTGAATCGGTTTTCATTTCAGAATTCCCCCATTGTGCCTTTCTTGCGTGTATGATGTTCGGCGAGTCTGAAAGCTAGAATTCCAATAAGCCAGAAGACGACATCAAGGATGAGAAGAATAATGATATCAAACCATAGTTGTGGGATCCCAGCTGCAGCGAGCGCAGCTTCACGAATACCAATAATAGCAAATGTAGACGGAATTAGAAGACTCAAGGGTTGAACCCATAGGGGTAACACATTGATAGAATAGTTGACTGGTGTCAGCGTGTAAATAACCACACTAACAAGTTGAGTGAGTACTGAGGGGTCCTTGAAGACAAGGATAATTCCTGAAAAAGCAAAAGCAAATCCTGTGAATGCCACTATCATCATGATTAGGATAAGTAATACTGGAAAAATCGCAGTAAAGGAGAAGCTCAGCCCAAAAATGATAACACAGACAGTGAAGAGAATAGCAGTGCTGCAGGAGGTGGTAATTAACTCCGCAATGGCAGCGCCCAATAGAATTGAAAGACGAGGAGCAGGAATAAGGAACATGGGCTCAAGGACTCCAGCGAATTGATACCAACGCAAAGTATTACCAGTGCCCCATATGCTGCTATCTACGAAGCTGTACACAACCCAGCCCAAGACAATGAAAGGAATGAATTCAGCGTATCCGGTTTGACTTCCAAAGTTGGGACTTGATAAACCACCACTGAATGCTGTTGCTGTGAAGACAAAGGGGAGCAGCCATAGGAGGGGAAGAATTCCCCATATGATGAAGTTGGCAGGATAGCGAACACTAATTCGCAGACTATTCTTTGCAATTGCCAGAGCAGCAGTGAAATCTAATATGCGAGGTTTATGATCTTTTGATGATGCCAAGGCTCGTTGATTATCTCTAGCCAATGGATTGATACTCGGCTCATGCGACATCGTCAGCAATTCTCCTACCAACTTTTTGTATGAAAACATCATCAAGGGTAGTTTCGTCAAAAGTCAAACCAGTCACTTTGGCACCCTGCTTTTCAACAATTTCTAGCAATTGTCGCATTATGCTTGCACCGTTTTGAGCATGAAGACGAATGAGGGAGATATCTGAAGCATCTGTAGTAACTGTAACCTTAGTTACTCCTGGAAGATTCTGAAACGCATCTTCACTAATAATACCTTGGACATTTAGATTGAGAATATCAAAATCACGAATTCCCCTTTTCAAATCACTGGGGCTTCCAGAGGCTACAATATTGCCTTCATGCAGAAGTTCAATTCGATCACAGAGAAAGTCAGCTTCTTTCATGTAATGAGTTGCTAAAAGTATGCATTTGTCAGAGAGTTCCTCGCGGATAAATTGACGGATTTCTTGGGCAAACGCTGGATCTAATCCGAGTGTTGGTTCGTCATAGAGGAGCACTGGCGGGTTATGTATAAGACTTCGGGCAAATACAATTTTCATACGCATGCCCGTGCTATAATCTTCGCATTTGATGTTGGCTTTTTCTTTGAGACCAACCATTTCTAGAAGTTCATCGGCTCGCTTCTTTGCTTTAGTGTGTGGAAGGCGATAGAGTCTGCCAAAAAGGATAAGATTCTCACGTCCTGTGAGTTTGTAGTAGATGCTCCTTTCCCCTCCAGTGATTACACCAATGCTAGCACGAACTTCCGTGGGATTGCGGACGACATCGTACCCGTTCACTGTGACAGTTCCACTATCAGGAAGGACTAGTGTGCTTAGAATTTTAATGCATGTTGTTTTGCCAGCACCATTAGGTCCTAGTAGCCCCACAGTTTCACCTATTTTCACTGTGAAATTAATGGATTTCAATGCACGAACTTCACTTCGTGAAGTGGGTATAACACCCCATTTTCGGTTTGTAGACTTGTAGATTTTACTAAGATTATGTATCTCAATTCCTGAAGTCAAAAGCTGCAGTCCTTCCGAATTGTTGATGGACTGCCAAGTCACACTACCTCTTAAGAAAATTTCCTCCATGCTGAATAATAGCAATATGGCTGCTAGTCAATTTGAAGGCGAATTTGGCTAGTCTTTCTTGACACTTCGTGTAACCATCAGAGTTAATGTTTCACGAACGCCTTCTGTTGGTCTAAGTTTTTTAAAAATGAATTCGTTGAGTTCCTTTTCGTCAGAAACGTTGATTAGAAGGAAAATATCATGAATACCATAGACAGAAGAAATTTCTTTGATTTGTTTTAGGTCCTTTAGTGAGTTGAAGACGGAATCAGTTAGGGGTGGATCTACATCAACAAGCACAACGGCATTAAGAGTCATTTTCCATTACCCAAAAAAGAATCATTCATTCAATGTTCGTGCTTTACTGTTTAAAAACTGTTGCAAGGAAGAACAAACTGCTACCAAAAAACTTGAAAAGCCAGCATCATTGATGTGAATTGCCTTCTCATCTTAGGTCAAACCCAGGAGGGATTCCATTGAGTCTAGAAAAAACAGATAAAATACTGGTAACGTGCGGGCTACCTTATACAAATGGTCCAGCTCACATTGGTCATCTTCGAACATACGTACCAGGTGATGCTTACGTTAGATACCTTAGGCACTTTGGATATGATGTTCTCTTTGTGTGCGGATCAGACACACATGGCGCACCAACGGAAGTTGCTGCCAGCCAAGAAGGTATTTCACCAAAGGAATTAGCGGAGAGGTATCATAAGCATTTCAAGTCAATTTTTAAAAAAATGCATATCGATGTAGACTTCTTTGGAACCACAGAAGCACCCTATCACTATCGTAGAGTACGAAGCATCATCCAAACCCTAGAAGATAGAGGATACATTGAGATCAGAGAAATCCAGTTACCCTATTGCCCAAAATGTAAATCCTTCCTAGCGGATCGCTTCCTTACTGGAACCTGTCCCTTTTGTGGTGCAGAAGCCCGTGGAGACGAATGCGACCAAGGCTGCCAACGATATCTGGACGCAGACCAATTGATTGCCCCTCGTTGTGCAATTTGTGGAACACCCGCTGAGAAACGGACAACACGTCATCATTTCTTAAAACTGTCAGAATTCACTGATTTTCTGACCAAATTCAATGAAGGACTCAAAGGAACACCAGTAGCCCGTAACTATGCGCTTGGTTGGATACGTCAGGGATTGAAAGATTGGTGTATCTCCCGAAACCTAAAATGGGGTATCCCATATCCCGGAGACGAGTCCCTAACGCTATATGTTTGGGCAGAGAATTATGCTGGATACATATCATTTACTGAGGAGTGGGCACGCCAAAATGGGAAGGATTGGGAGGTATACTGGAAACGGGATGGAAAACTCATTCATTTCATTGGGGCAGATATAGTCTATCATCATGCTGTGTTTTGGCCAGCGATTCTAAAAGGTGCTAACTATAATACACCCTGGGCTATTGTTGCCAGTGGAATGCTAAAAGTAGAGGGACATGTATTCTCAAAGAGCCGTGGTTTTGTAACCTACATTGAGGAGGACTACATTCGTAATAACATTGACTTAGATGCACTGCGTTACTATATGCTATCATATACAGGGCATACAAAGGATTTGGATTTTGGATGGAAGGAATTTCAAACCAAGATTAACAATGAGTTAGTAGGCACTCTTGGGAACTTTGCATACCGCACACTCCTATTCAACTTTAGGAATTTCAGTAAGATTCCACAAGGAAAAATTAATGATACGACAAGATTGCAGATTGAAAAAGCAATCGGAGACATTCGAAGCGCAATAAATGATTTTCGTTTCAAAGAAGCAGTTGATGCAGCCATTCAGCTAGCAAATTATGGGAATACCACATTTCAGCAATGTGAACCATGGAAGTATGTCAAAGAGGAGCCATTACGATGCCAAGCTAGTCTTTATGATTGCCTCCAACTCTTGAAGGCAATTGCAATTCTAATTGAACCAGCTATGCCAACAATTGCTGAGCGACTGTGGAAGCAATTGGGTCAATCAGGAGATGTCCATAAAATCCCAATCGAAGAGTGTTTGGTTCCAGTAAAGCCTGGCACACCTCTGACTGAGCCAAAACTTCTCTTTGAAAAAGTCCCTGATGAAACCATTGATAAAATGACAAAAATTCTTGATGAACGTATCAAGAAAGCTGTTTCAAAATCTGCTAAATAGAAGATGAATTTCTGAATTTTGGTTTAAAAAGCAGGATTCCCCAAAAGATATTATTCACGAATTCCTCCCAGCTAGTGAAGGAAGGCGTGTTTGATGATTGTAGAGGAGCCACCAATTCCATTAAGTGCAATCACGGAAATCCCTGCACAGCATCGGAAGAAACTAGCAAATGCAGGGCTTCACGATTTTACGCAGCTATTCTTGCATGAAGGTAAGTTACGGTCAGCCAAAGACCTTGCAGCAGCTACAAACCTCTCAATACGAGAAGCGATAGATGTCCGACAGATTGGACGAAAGCATTTGATAGCTATCATTACAGATATTGCTGCTAAACGAAAAGTTGAACCCTTAGAATTAATTTGGAAGCTTCATTGGCTAATTGGCATCATTCCTTCAGGGGAGAACCGTAATGAAGTGGTAGCACAGGAAGCTAAAGCACTTACAACCACTATAGAGGCATTTGAAAATGTCGATGCTCAAACAGTCGACAAAATTCTAGTTTTGCTTATTCACCGCACACTATTCATCTCACTCAAAGAGACTAGGGCAGAACTTGAACGACTAATTGGCACAGCTGAAAAGTTCCAGCGTGTTTCACTTCTAGCATATCAACTGTGGAAAATGAAGTCAGCAATATTGGCAATTGTAGAAACTGAAGAACCAGGACAGCAGATTACAGCACTGCGAAATGTATCTGCCCAGTGGAAGAAGATCCTCCAAATCTTACAAGAAAGAGACAATGTCGCTGGCCAGAATGTTGTAATCGCCCGTCAAGCAGCAGATAGTCTTGCTGTTCTTGATTTGAGTGAGCAACACTTCAAGGACAGAGTCCAAAAAACGATGCCGATTAAAAAACTCCGTCAATCACAGTTGACTCATATAACAGTAATGATGAACACATTAATTGAGTTACGTGACGCCTATCTTGTTTCCACACTTGCCGATCGTGCAAGCCAAATTTGGTTCGAGCTTGCGCAGGGCAAACCAAGTAAAGCACTTACCGATGACCTCCTCCGGAGCTTACGATTTGCACGAACAGCAATTTTTCATTGCCGAGCGCTAGACGATTTTAATCACACAGTGAAGCTACTGAAGCACCTTTTCCACCTTATTGGCGAATTCCCATCAGACATACCCAAATCACTATTTGAAGCCACAACTGGTGCAATGAAGACCTACATAAGCACTGCACCAATTCTTGACCGTCCTGCTGATGAAAAAATAATACTTGAGTTTCTACAAAGCGTGCAAAGAATTAGTACCACCCTCCAAAAACAACTTCCTAATCGTGAAGAACGCAAGAAATTCATTCAACTCCAAATTGAAGCTCAAGAAATTTCACTTACACAACTGGAACAAATTAGTACTGATTCATCCTCCTGTTCGGGGGTTTACAGAGAACTTATTCAAAGCTTATTATCACTTGCAGATACATCAACTGGAGAAGAACAATGGAGCTTCCTTGAAAAAGCAGTAGCATATGCAAATAATCTCCTACCAAAAGAAAAAACTGGAGCACAGCTTATCGAACAAGATATGGTCACAATTTCAGAGGTAACTTCACATTTATCTCAATTCCCAGAAGAAGACCTCAGCGATGCAGCAAAAGAGCTGATGAACAGAAGCTATCAACTCAATGAACAACTCTATTTCGAAACACGTGACCCGAAGATTAGAGCAAAACTAGCTCTTCAGCTCCTATTGTCAAAACTTGCGCCAGATTCTATGGGAACGATAACTATCCCATCATCGTCAAAGGAGTTTGACAAGCTAGAAGAGTACGCGTCAAAGGCATTAGTTGAACACGCCAAGAATAAACAAAAAGCCAATGCCCTAAAAGCAGGATCTATTTTGGTAACACTAACGCTAAACAGAGTTTACACAGCGACCACAGAAGAGCAACGCAGTCGTTTAAGAGAACAAGCCCTTGACTTTGCGAATAACACATTCAGCTTCATGCCAGCCACAACAGAAATCAATTTAGAAGAATACCCCTTCGCCTTTTTGCTCCTAAGAAGTGTTAACAGCCTTGTTCACGGTGAAGAGCAAAAAGGTGATTCCAAATGGGAGTCGATACTCAAACAGGGAGAACAGCTAGCTCAGATGATGGCGACAGCTGCAGCCAAGAGTAATGACACAGTAACCCAGATACTGGCCTTGAGCATAGCAGCCACAACAACTGCAGAACTGGCAGCCACAAATCCTACTACAGTTCAGCGCAATAGTCTACTCACCAGAGCCATGACCCAAATCAAGAAGGCATTAACTGAAGCAATTACAATTGAAAATCTAAAAACCATCAAGACAATTATTACTCAATTGGACCAAATAATAAGGGCAAGGCTCCAAATAATACCTGAAATCAAGGACCAAATTGATATCTTTACTGATTGGAATAACACTCTGAGACAATCAGTTAAGGCGCTTGAAAAATCAGATGCACCTGAACTCACTGATTGGTTGCATGCATATAGACTCCTAAATGTAGAGATACCTTCTGTATTTCTCCAACTCAGTCATCCTACTTTCTCCCTCGATGCTGCAAAACGTAAAGTCATTAATTTTCTACAAGAAGTGGGTAAAAGGGGGAGCCAAGAGCAAGTCGAACTTGCCAAAAATCTCGAACGCCGTTGGACATATCAAATTGGAGCGGACTCGATAATAACTTCTGGTTTCAGACTAGAAGATGCAGAGACTAGCTTCACACTTGCGGATGAACAATTCCGATTAAGCCTTCAGGTTAATGAACAACTAGAAATTTCAGAAAACATCATCGAAAAAACGCATAGTTTCCCCTTTTTGCGTCCTTCTACTCAAATTGATTCTCTTCTTTGGTACGACCCCACACCCGTCTTTTGCGCACTCTTTGGCGATACTGTGCTCCTTCGTTGGCTAGCCATTGATGAACCCTCAGAAAACCGCATCACAATTAGACTATGGCTTATTGCTTCCCATAAAATATCAGCCACATACACATTACAGATACCAACTGAAGAACCACCAACCAAGACCCAAGAGGGTGTAACAATTCAACTCTCTGGAGGCAAATTGCTATACTTAGGACAACCCACAGCAATAGAGCACCAACAAAAGCTTGGAATTCTAATAAACCAAATTTCCTTAGAGCCGGGACAACCTAAGCCATTAGCAATTCAAATCCTACTAAAATAAAGAGGCAGAATTGTAATGGCGAATGCTACTGGGCTTCTTGGTCTCAGAGTCATACCCATTCTGCCACTTTTGCCTTGGATATTCGGTCTCCTGAGGGAAGATAAGGTTTGATGTCAATAATGGGTGTTCCTTCAAAGGCATCAATGTGACCAACATAGACGATGCCATTTTTGATTGCCCGCAGTTCTGTAACAATTAAACCAATTAAGTTTGGTCGCATGGGACTACGTGTCGCAAAAACACCTGTTAAGGGATTGGCTGGGTCTCCACGTGGATGAACTTGAAGCGTTTTCCGAGCCTCTGGCGTATCAAATTGATCCAGCCAGTAGATAAGATAGATATGAGAAAAATCAGTAAGCCCACGTAATCCCTCCTGATATGGAGGAAAAATCTCTAAGGCTGCATCTGGATCAGTTTTGATGACTCGTCCAATGAAGGTTAGGTGAGCACCTGGTTTATTCACGGTTTCCATCTTCTTAGGAGATGCCAAGTTGGGCAAGACGGTTCTTTGTTGGTTGACCCTTCGAATCCCAACCGCGGAGACGATAATATTCGGAGAGCATTGGTTTGAGATGAACTATCCTGTTCCTCGAACCCCCCTCAGGTAATGGTGTGGAAAAACGAGGAGGAAGCACATCATCGCTGGCAGAGAAACCTTCCTTTTGATTGAATAATCGCTCCAAATTCCAGATACGTTCACCTATTGTGAGCAAAGCTTTGCCATCAATGTGAAGCCCTGTAGCTGCTGCCACCAAATCTGCGTAGTCATCAACACTCCATGCAAAGTTGCTGAATCTGCAGAGTACCAATGAATCCATGGCAGCAGAGAGATTCTGAAAGAGGATAACCAGACTGGGTTTACCTTCAGTAAGATCTCGATCAACACGTACAGGAGCACCTAGAATCTCAGGACCAATCATGTAAGACCGGAGATGGCAACCACCACGATTTGAAGTGGCATACCCAAGACTGTGCCCTTGTACACCTCGTGGATCGTAAGCAGGAATTTCCAAGCCTTTGACTTGCATTGCAAGTTCAGGTAATCCATAACGAGCTGCAAAGGCTTTCGAGCCCTCACCAATTTCTGCACCTAGGTCCCGTGCATATCCGACATCATCAATCAATTCGAGGAGCCCACTAGTTTCACCGAATTTCAATGGTGCTTTCAGCTTTCCTTTCTGGACCAATTCCATCGCACAACCAATTGTGCTCCCTACAGATATTGTGTCTAAGCCGAGAAGGTTACACCGGATATTGGCAGTGGCAATCCATTCTAAGTCGTTAATGCCGCATTGAGGACCAAAAGCCCAAATGGTTTCATATTCTGGTCCAGCACATTCACGACCATGCACCTTTGTAACCCTCCCACAACCAATAGGACAGCCAAAACAGGCATATTTTCGAATGAAAAGGCGTTCCAGCATTTTTTCACCCGAAACACCTTCTGCATCATTGAATGTTCCTTCTTGGAAATTGTGGGTTGGACGCATGCCATATTCGTTGATGAGATTTACGAGAACAGCTGTTCCATAGATTGGCAAGGACTTGTCTGTAACTGAATTCTTCTTTATCAAACGGCGACAACGTTCAATGACAGCTCCAAGTCGATCCGGGTCAGCTACCGAGGGGGTCTTTGTTCCATGAACAACAATTGCCTTGAGGTGCTTTGAGCCCATTACAGCACCCACACCGCCTCGACCAGCAGCCCTGTGTTTATCCGTTATGATGGCTGCCAATTTTACCTTTTGTTCTCCTGCAGGTCCAATGCAAGATACTTGGGCCTTGCCATCTGTCTCTTTCAAAAGCGAATCGGTGGTTACTTCTGTGTCTTTTCCCCAGACACCCTTTGCATCACGTATCTCTACGTCATCATCATTTATCCAAAGGTAGACAGGAGACTTTGAACGCCCCTCAATGATGATGGCAGCAATGCCTGCCTTTCTAAGCTGGGCGCCAAAGTATCCACCAGCATGTGCATCAAAAATTGTTCCAGTTAAGGGGGATTTTGTGATAACGGTGAATCGTCCAGCAGTTGGCACTGCCGTTGCCGTGAGTGGTCCAATGGCAAATATGAGAATGTTTTCTGGTGAAAGGGGATTAAGCCTAACAGGCAAATTATCATAGAGATATTTGACTCCAAAACCACGACCACCTAGAAATTTCTCATACATAGTCGAGGGGAAGGGTTCAGGCTTAATGCTATGATCTGTCAGGGACACTCTGAGTAGTTTTGCATCGGTATAAGGTTGTGATGAAGAAGATTTAGACAAACGTTTTCCCTCCTACTCATAGAAAATATTGTGTTGACGATGAGGACAATTAATGCAGCGTTGCTTATACCACAGGAAGACTTCCTTTGGCTGTTTGTTTAGGTTAGCTTGCCGACTGGGACAAATCCAGCATGGTTTATCAGGCTGCATCCAAGAATCACTAAATCGTGCCCATCTAAAGTCCTCGACGATGGCAACACCAGCACTGGTTCCCAAGCGGTTCGCACCCGCATCGATAAGACGGAGTGCATCTTTGAAACTTCTAATACCACCAGCCGCCTTAACACCCATCGATTTGCCAACTGTCTTTCTCATAAGACGGACATCATGTGGTGTTGCCCCCATTGGTCCAAATCCAGTTGATGTCTTAACATAATCGGCACCCGCTTCCTTAGCCAATAGGCAAGCTTGCACCTTCTCATCATCAATTAGAAAGCCAGTTTCTAGGATTACTTTGACCGTAGCGTCACCAGAGGCTTCAACAACCCCAGAAATATCAGAACGGACCCGATCATAGTTTTGGTCACGAAGGGCGCCTATATCCATCACCATATCTACTTCATGAGCGCCTAGGCGAACAGCCTCCTTTGCTTCGAAGGCTTTCACTGATGAAAGTGTCGCGCCGAGAGGGAAACCAATAACACAACATACTTTTACAGAGGAGTCCTTCAAAAGTTCTGCAGCGTATTCCACATGAACAGGGTTGATACAAACTGCAGCAAAGTGATAGGTGATTGCCTCCTCACAAAGTTCCTTTATTTTGGCACGCTTTGTTTCAGGCTTCAGGCGTGTATGGTCTATCATTTGAGCCAATTCTTCAATGGAGAGCTCCATCATAACATCAGAACTCCTTTCATGCAGTTGAGAAGCATCATAATGCATAACTAACAGTCTTCATTCCCTAATGGAAAAAAGCTTATCTAACTTCTATCTTTCATCAGATTGTGGGATAATTCATGGATACAAAGCAAATTGAGATATTAAAAAACCTTGTAGATGGCTTTGGCCCCTCAGGATTTGAACGTGAAATTACTGAAAGTATAGCAAAGACTATGCGTCCCATTGCTGACACAATCACTGTTGACAAACTAGGAAGTGTTCAGTTCAGTAAAAAAGGAACAGCTGAACGACCACGAATTCTTATCACAGGACATTGCGATGAGGTTGGCTTCATTGTCTCAGGAGTAACTGAAGAAGGCTATTTGAAATTCAATCCACTTGGTGGCTGGTGGAGTCAAGTCTTATTGGGACAAAGGGTTATCGTTCGCAACCGAAAAGGCAAGAAACTTTTCGGTGTAATTGCTGCAAAACCACCTCATCTGCTGAAACCCGAACAACTCAAAAAAGTTGTTGAGCGAGATGAGATGTTCATTGATGTTGGCGCATCTTCTGAAGAGGATGTAAAAGGGATGGACATCCAAATCGGTAATCCCATTGTTCCTGATTCCGCTTTCACATTAATCCGTGACGGCGCTTTGGCAGCAGCCAAAGCCTTTGATGACCGCGTTGGCGCCTTCATCGCCATGGAGGTTATACGACGCTTACGTGAACAAAAAATTAGTCACCCGAATACAGTGATTGGAGCCGCCACTGTACAGGAAGAGGTAGGACTACGTGGTGCACGAACAACAGCACACTATATGGAACCAGACGTTGGATTTGCATTAGAAGTAGATATTGCAGGAGACGTCCCAGGTATCAAACCAGAAGAAGCTGCCTCAAAACTTGGCGGTGGACCCAGCATATTAACTTTCGATCGATCAATGATACCAAATCAGCAACTGCTTGAATTCATCATTTCTACAGCTGAAAAGAACAAGATACCCTACCAACTGAGCCAAAGCTATGGCGGTGGAACAGACGCAGGTGTCATTCACCTTGACAGAGCTGGTTGCCCAAGCTTGGTAATTGGGGTTGCCACACGCCACATCCACTCACATGTGAGCATTCTCAACCTCCAAGACGTGGAACTCACAATCCAACTCCTAATAGAAGTCGCAAAAGGACTAGATGAAAAAACAGTCGAAGGCTTCACTGAACTTTAAGGGGCACTTCTTCAGCACAGGTTCTAGATACAAACAGGAGATGCATTAGCCATTAATGCACTAAAAGCCGTCGTCTTTGATCTAGATGGTACGCTAGTTACAAATGAAATCGACTTCATGGCTATGCGTCATTCCATCCGAGACCTCCTAATATCAAAGGGATTGCCTGCAGAATTTCTGTTAATGACCAGTACACAGGATCTTTTGCGTAGTGGCTTCTCATATGCAGCGGAGAGGGGTCTGACATTAATCGAGATTAGCCAACTGCGAGATGAAGCATATGCTATAGCAGCAAAACTGGAATGGGAAGGTGCCCGAAAGGCGAAATTAGTTTCAGGAGCCAAAGAGACATTGCTGCAACTTCAAAAAATGAATGTTGGCGTTGGTGTCCTGACCAATGATAACCGTCAGGTTGCAGACTTTCTACTTAAGAAATTTAATTTAGAAAAGCTGGTGGGAATACTTGTTACACGTGATGAAGCTCCTCATATGAAGCCATCCACAGAGGGATTAGAAATGATACTGCAGCATTTCGATGCAACACCAGACCAAACGATTTTCATTGGAGATACAACCATTGACATTATTACTGCCAAAAAACTCGGAATCAAATGTATTGCCCGTCTTTCAAAAGTTAGAACCGAAGATGAACTCCGAGCAGAAGGCGCCCTAGAAGTTTTCCCCTCCCTAACAGAAATCATTCCCTATCTTAGAGCACAGAACCGATTACCATCTACCAAATAGAAACACACTTATGAACAAAAACAATTGTTGATTCCAATTATGACAACAATAGGCGTGTGAGACTTTATTGCCAGGTAGTTCCAATCTTAAACAATTGCTGGCAAATGGTGAAACCCAAAATATCGAATTCAAACGATTTTTTCAAAAAAAGGACATTATTGGCGACAGAAAAGCCAAACTAATCGCCCAATTAAAACTAATCACCAGCGAAGGAGAAGGCCAGCTAGTTATCGGCATAGAAGACCTTCACGGAAAACATTGGGAGATATACGGGCTTACAACTGAGGAAATGGAAACCAGCGAAGAGGTACTCCAAGCACTTTGCGAAGATGCTGGTGTTGAAATTCTTGAACAAACCATTCACAAAACGCCAAAAGGAATTGTTACAAGCTACACTCTTGCCCGCCTAGTCACGCCGATAGTGCCAGAAAGCCTTGGTATTAATCTAGTTGGTCGAGTAAACTCCGGAAAAACAACTCTTGCCGGAGTATTAATCCAAGGCAGATTAGACAATGGAAGTGGTTTGGCAAGAGCGCCCTTTCTAACATTTCCCCAAGAGGTCAGACGAGGGCAAACAGCCGACCTTCATGTTGCATTTGCAGCCGTAGATGGAACTGATAAATTCCTTCCAATGCCAGCACCCCTGGATAAAGCGAAAAGAGCACGCATCTTTGATAAAGCTCATCGTATAATAACAATCTTTGATGCCCCTGGACACCAAGAATACGCAAAGACAATGATCCGAAGCGTGCTGGGAGCCTCCGCACAATATTGTGCTGTAATGGTACCTTGCCTTGATGAACAAAAACTAGCCATCGCTGAGGAACAACGAAGCGGGATCCTACGATTAGACGACATCACCCGTGAACACCTTTTACTGGCTTCAAACCAGCAACTCCCCTTACTTGTCATCATAAACAAAATAGATGGATGCAATGAAAAAATCCTACACCAAGTTCGTGAGCTTGTCTTTGAAACAATAAAGGAAATTGGACATGTTCCACTCCGAATAACCAAATCCGATGATGTTTCAATAATATGCAGAGAAATTAGTAGTCGCGTTATTGTACCAATTTTTGAAATCAGTTGTGTCAAGGGTCAAGGTCTCGATCTGCTTCGTCAAATGCTAGCTAAACTCCCAACACGTGTATCAGATGAGGTTGTTGAGAAACCAGCCTTTGCATATATTGACAAAGTATACCGTGGTGTACGGGGCACAAACGTTGTCATCACAGGAACCGTCTATGAAGGTATTTTCAAACCAGGACAAAAAGTCCTTTGCGGCCCAGATATTGAAGGAAAATTCATGACTGGTAGCATTGCCTCAATCGAAGTTTTCAAAAAACGAGTACAGCGTGTAAAAGCAGGAGATGTTTTTGGCTTAAACATTAAGCGCATCCCACCATTGAAAGTTAGACGTGGCCAAGTAGTCTGCGACGAGGATGCAGAGGCTCAACCATGCCAAACCTTTGATGCAACGATAATAGTGACCCGACATCCCACACGAATCCGACCAGGATATGAGCCAGTTTTCCACTGCCAGACAATCCAACAACCAGTTATTTTTGAGAAAATCTTTGAAAAGGAATACCTAGTAGTTGGTGATGTCGCTCGAGTTCGCATGACCTTCAAGAAGGGACCAGAAGTACTTCGAGTGGGTTCACGCATTGTGACTAGAGAAGCAAATACTCGATGTATTGGAAGTGTAGTTGCACTAATCCCCCTATCGTCAAAATGAACGAATTAAATTTCACCAAGAGCACGGGCTAACTGGGTCACCTTGAAATGGAGTTCATCAAGGGAACACACCGTGGCTAAGGATGACTGGTCACATACAAGGAAGTAGCGCTGTGCAATCGGACGAAGATTCTCTGATGAAACACCGGGAAGATTTGCTCTTAGCACTACTAGCCCATATTCTCCGCTTCCAGTCGTTTTTGGCAACAACCTAGTGACAAGTATTCCCTTTGAGTCAATTTTCGTTACATATCGGCGACGAAAGACTTGTTTTGTTGTAGTTCCGATGCGTCTCAGTTCAAGGCGAAGAGTTGAATCAACCCTAGAAGGAAGCCAAAAAGAAAAGTAAGCGGTAAGTGCAATGACTAGGGTAAGAGCAATAATGGTCGCAATAGCCGCAGGAAATACAAAGGGATGCTGGATTGCAAGGAAAAACCATTGCCAAGGTGTAACGTCTGGGCTTGGAGTATAGGGAGGACCCAACTGAGGCAATAATAATAGGTTAACACAAAAAATGTAAGCGCAAAGTGCACTCACAACCCAGAGAATCGATAGAAACAACCACTCCACTAGATATTGTTCTCGGACTATGCCTGTTAGAACACTATTATTCTCTTTCTTCAATGGATGTCCCATCCTCCAGTGCTTTAACATAAAGTTCCATGGTCTTCTTTCCATACAGTTGAATAAGTTCAAGTAAGTAGGCAATGAGTGGATGAAGATGATTCACTCGGATTGAGTGTAATCTAGGAGTCAGCCGATCCACTAAAATGAGTTCATCTTCTTCCAGACGCTCCAAAGGTCCACGATAAAGCGATTTGGCTTTGCCGCTATATCCAATCAAGGAGATGAGCTGCTTGCCAGAAGCAGCCCGGGGGTAGATGTGGGCGAGGGATATAAGGATTCGACGCTGAATCTCGCTTAGCGACAGTAATGACATCAACAGATCATATGTCATTCGTCCATTGCTCTTTGCCACACCTAACCCAACCAGATAGAATTCTTATGCTGAACACAATATATTGTTTTATTGCTAGAACAATCCTCTCTTTATTGATTTTTGTTTGGGTTCTTTAATTTACAGTCCAAGCCCAGTTTTCTGCAAGTAAATAAGTGCAGAATAGACTATAATTCGTCACATAGTACGGATTTTTGCCGATAAATATATATTTGAGAAGAGGGGAAACACACAGAACCCCTATTTGTTCCAGTAGGCTGATGAACCATCATGACGCCACCTGAAAAAGTATTACGCCACAGAACACGTCGAAAGATTATGGAAACACTCAATGGAAATCGCACATTCCTTCGAGACATTGCACGCGCACTGGACATTCCCCCCAGCACAGCTGCGTATCATCTCAAGCGGCTCTTATCAGCGGGTCTTGTGGAACAACGCCGAGGAGTATATCATTCATTTTACTATCTTACAGAAAATGGAGAACGTGTTGCTGCTGAATTTTAATGATGGTTCCATCTACTTGATAATGACTATTGGCTAGCACGCTTTATTCACTTGTTATTTGTTGAAAGCTGATATGGCTAAAGAAGACAGTGGATTAGCTATGCAGCTACCAAACTTATTTTTTGTAAAATTTGTATCATTTAAGGCATTAAATCTCTAGATCTTTTGCCTTTGTAGTAGCTACCCAAGTGGCTTGGCTACCGATATCTGCTTTGCTTAGATATCCCTGTCCCACTAATTTGTTAAGGATTAATTGGACTTCTTTTTCTTCAATTGGATCTTTGCCTATTGGTATTCGAGTTGAATTTACTCCCCGTGTAATATCAAATAGGCTTTGCCGACCCCTCTGACAGATAAAAATTATTGCGAGCTGATCTGCATTTAACTCAGTCTCAGTTCGATCAGCGTTTGCCTGCTTCGCCATTTTCAGAGTTTCAGAGGGAATCGATACCCTTTGTCTTCGAGTGTCTACATGGCGAAGGCGCCTTTTCAGGTCACGAACATCCTCATCTTCTACCATCAAATTCACTTCTTCTTGCCATTACCTTTTTGTTAAGTAGTTTTTTTCACAGGTCTTACCCAGTTATGGGTGTAATTGGCTACTTTGTGATAGATTGTTCAAGAGTAATGAAATCCACTAGTCGATTATCGCCGAATTCGCCCATCTCTATCTCAACATGGGTAAGGGTAAGCCAAAAAGGTTTCTTTGGCAACTGATGGCGAATAATATCAAAAGACTTTGATTTTCTTAGCAATAGCTTCAGGAGCCAGCTTCCTATTGAATCGAACACGGAGAATTCCGCCGCGCCCATGTGCGGCTACGATACGTCCTGCAACTGCAACATCCTCGTTAATATGTAGAACAACTGTCCGACCAATATAGGTAGATGCTTTTCCAATTGAATCGACACCATCTAACTGGACAAGTCCATATTGGGGTTTCTGCATGACAGTGCCACGCTGATAGTTCATTAGGACTCCATCTAGGGGTTCAGCGAGGGGAATACGATGGGGCCTCATCTCAGGAGCAGAAGGCTTTTCTGGTTTCTTAACAGGTTTGCGTGTTACTTTTGGCTTAGCTTTTGCTTTGGCTTTTGGCTTAGCTTTAGGCTTTGCCTTGGCTTTTTCTTTGGGTTTGGTCTTAGGTTTCGTCTTGGGCGTGGTCTTAGGTTTTGCCGCTGCCTTTGGCGCAGCCTTTGCCTTTGGTTTTGTAGTAACTTTGGGCTTTGTCTTAGGCTTTCGCCCAGTCTTCGCCGTAGAAGTTGTTTCCTTTTGTTTTCCTGATTTAGGTTTTGGTGTCTTTTCTTTTGGCGTCAAGTGTGTTCACCTAATCCGAAGGGTGCAAAAGTTGAACCGAATAGGCATTAATAAAAGTTATCCAGACCTATTTATTCTTGATTTTAGATGAAGTATGAGGAACACTAAAATAACTACTAGTCTGGAGAAAAAAATATGCAACCGGTTGACTCCTCTGCGCTATCAAAGGTGGAACAATATTTAGAAAAAGCAGTCAAAGAAGAACCAACGATTTCCAGTGTGGCTGTAATGACAGCCGAAGGATTCCCTCTAGCAATCTTAATGGGAAAGGGAGACATTGAGAAGCTGGAATTATCAGCAGCTTTGGCTTCTCTTGGTTCGCTATCTGAACAGACTGCCAGCAAGTTAGGTATTGGTCAATATAAGGATATGATTCTTCGAAGCAGTCGTGGACATCTGTTAATTACACGAATCGGAGATGGAAATATTTTAGCTGTTCTCACTGAGAAGAGTACTCAACTTGGCGCGTGCTATGTCTTTGTTGATTCTTTGGCAAAACGCTTGCGCAGGATGTTAAAGTAGGAATTATTTGTTTTGCAGGGAAAAGAGGAACTGCTGAATACGTAAATGAGTACTCGCTTCCCTTGACGATAGGCTAGGATTAACTTTTTTCCAAAACTGTTTTGCTAGCTTGGAAAGTAGGTGACTTGTTCCAGAACCGTATTGGAGTGCCCTTTTTGGAGCGTGGGTTATTTCACTGGGAAGCCCCATATTTTTTGCCAACTCTCGAAGAATGTGTTTTCTGATGACACGATCCTTAGAGACGCAGATTTTGTTGTCTAGGCATAGATTTGATGCAAAAGATACTACTTCAGGATTAAGGTAGGGAGCAGCAAGTTGTATACTATTATGGTTAGCCACTGCTTGTTGGCAGGGAAGTGCAGTCGTTATTAATTGATTGAATGCCTTTTTCATTTCAGCAGCGGTAGCTTCTGGTCCTTCTCGAATGATAAGTCTTTCAAAACGTTCGTAGCCTCCAAAGAGTTCATCGGCGCCTTGCCCAGTTAGGAGAGTTGAGATTCCAAGCTCTTTGGCTTTTTTTGTAGCAAAGAAAAGAGGGACAGCAAGGCTCACTTGTAGAACATCAGTGCTCTTTGCAGCCTTTAGAATCTCAGGGAGCATTCTTTCCAATTCATCAATGGTAAAAATACGGATTTCAAGGGGTAATTCTAGAATTGACGCGGCAGCCCTTGCTGCATTTACGTCTTTAGATGACTCGGTTCCACTGACAAGAAGAGAAACATTAGAAGTACTTAAGCCAGAAAGAAGAGCGGCAAGTATGCTGCTGTCAAGACCCCCAGAGAAAAGGAGTCCTGGGCGCTCCACGTTTGATATAGTGTTCTTTATCGCCCTAATGAGGATGGTCTTCAGCTTCAAAATTTTGGAGGCTTTGACATTCTCTGTCAATTTATTGTCGCCTTTCTGAATGAATAAAATCGGCAGGTTTATTTGCATCGGCTAGCTCAAAGTCTTATGGTCGCTCTCGCGCGATGACGGGAAGGCATTTGGGTGACCGTTTGACGGAATGATCCTTCATAGTTACACTGAGCGTGAGTGTGACTGCTTCTTTGTACCCTGCTTTTTGTGTTATCCTTTGAACGCCAATGTTGGGCACTGGGAAAAGGTGAGGATTGGCTAAGTAAGTAAGAAGACGATTCCGGATTAGCTTTTGATGGTCATTGCGTCAATGAAATAATCAAAAAACGCTGATTTTTGGGGTTTAAAACCGTTCGATACATAGAATTCACTAAATAAAAAATTGAATCTGCAGAAGGCTTAATGAAAAAATCGCTCCCGACTTAAAGTAGAATTATAAGGGAAGAAGCATGAATAGAGTCTAGAGGCGGGGTTTCTGCAATTGGATTGCGTCATCTACAGTAGTTCATCTTGTCCCCAGTGCCGGGTTCTCAAGCAATACCTCCAAGACAAGGGAATAGCTCATAGTGAGCGATTGGTTGAGGAACCTGAAGCTAGAGTTGACGCATTAATGTTTGAAATCTACAGTACGCCAGCGATTGTTATCGACGAACATGTACTCTACGAAAAAGAAATGTTCCAGAATGGGCGTCTAAATGAGACCACGCTATTAGCATTCCTGAGGAGGTTCGGGCATGGCAAAGCGTAGACAAAGAACCTCCCGTGAGAATAACAAATCTGCTCAACTTGATAAGTGGATTCAAGCAGTTCGAAAACAGGATTCAGGAATGCCAATGGTACGCACCAGCGATAGCCTCATACGTAATTGGAATCGCCAGCGAATTGCCGATGCGCTCATTCGAGAGACAACACTTGTCCAGGAACTCTTTGACATTCCTCCAATGTCCGCTGAAGAAGCCAAGCACATAGCACTGGAGGTGGAGCAACGTATCAAAAGTATGCAGCTCCCCTTTGTGAGTGCACCCCTCATCCGAGAAATCCAAAATCAAGTGATTCTAGAAAAGGCAAAAGACGATCCAAGATTCGCAGTCTACCGAAATGCACTCACACGTGTTGGCATACCCATGTGGGACTTTAGCCGCATCATCTATGGCGATGGCTATGAGGCACAAGAGAATGCAAATATGCAGCCAAACCCCGAAACAACGCATAAAAAATCAGCAGACCGGCTTTGCAAAGAAGCTTACCTGTTGATGCTCCCGCCAACTTTAGCAGACGCGCATCTAGCGGGAGACCTCCACATCCACGATTTGGAATACTTTGGCACAAGACCCTTCTGTGCCGATTACGATGCGCGATATTTCTTTAAATATGGGTTGATATGTGATGGACTTGGCGAAAGGACAGCGGTCGCAAAACCAGCCACGCACCCGACGGTGGCTATCCTGCACCTCATCAAAGTCCTCGCCGCTGGGCAAACAAACAGTGCAGGAGGACAAGGACTCTTCAATTTTAATATATTCTTGGCGCCTTACCTCCACGGAAAAACTGACCAAGAAATTGAACAACTTGCTCAAACAATCCTCTATGAAGCAAACGAAACATACGTCTCCAGGGGAGGACAACTAGTCTTCTCTAGTATCCAGCTTGAAGCAGGCATCCCCAAAATCTGGAGAAACGCCCCTGTCGTTTGCAATGGCAGGGTTGGTCCTGACACCTACGGAGACTATGAAGACGAAGCAATGACTTTCATGAAGGTAATTCTCGAGCAATACTGTAAAGGAGACGCGTGGGGAAAGATGTTTACCTTCCCCAAACCGGAAATTGTTCTTCGACGCGATTACCTTACAAAGAGCGAATATGAGGAGACAATGTTTCTTGCTGCTAAGCTTTCAGCAAAATATGGTAGCAGCTACTTTGACAACCTAATCCCGCCATGGCGGGGAGAGGATGGACAATCGTGTTACCAGTGCTGCGCCTTCCGATTTGAAGAAGACATCGGTAGCGAGGAACTAATGCGCAAAGTGATGTTTGAGAATGGAGCCCATTTCATGATGGGTGGCCTTCAGGTTGTAACCATTAATCTTCCGCGATTAGCATACATTGCTAATGGAAATGACGAGACCTTGATGTCTAAACTGCGAGAACAGATGGAGCTGGCAAAACAGGTACTCCTAGTTAAGAGGCAGTTTATGGAACGTCAAATGAAGCGTGGAATGCTGCCCTTTCTGATGCAGCAACCAAGATATAACGATGAGAAAGCTCCACCCCTTTTTGACATTCCAAAAATGTCGCCAATAATTGGCTTCGTCGGCATTAATGAGATGGCTCAGTTTCATGTAGGACATCAGTTGCATGAAGACCGTGATGCGGTACGATTCGGGCTTCGTGTTCTTGCAGAGATGGAAAGTATACGGAATGAATTTGTTAAGCAGACGGGAATGCCCTTTGCTGTTGCACGTACACCAGCTGAGTCATGTGCAAGTCGCCTAGCTATCCTTGATTTACTACATCATCAGAATCAGGCGATTAAAGTTGTAAAAGGCAATACCAAGAATTGGCATCAACAGCTTGAGTTGCATGGGCACACTCAGGTTCCTGTCTACTATACTAATGGATTCATGGTAAATTATGAGGCAGGAATCTCTCTGGCGAAGAAAATTGCCATAGAAGAGAAGGCGTTTCCGTTACTGAGCGGTGGAAACATTTTCCATATATTCCTAGGTGAAGCAGCTCCAGATGCAGAGGCACTTGAAAAGCTGAACTCAAGGATTGCCCTCAACACACAATTGGGCTACTATAGCTATACTCGTGATCTTTCAGTTTGCAAAGACTGCAACAATACAGCAGGCGGCCTATTAGATGTATGCCCCCGCTGCAAGAGCACTAACATTGATTGGTTCAGCAGAGTGACAGGATATTACCAAAATGTCAAGGGTTGGAATGCAGGAAAACGCGAGGAGCTCCAAAGACGCCATCGACTAACTGGCTCATCACTTTTTTCTCCAATCATTGAAGAAAACAACAATTTTGAGCCTAAACATGTTGTGCAGGAAAAAAATGTTAGAGTGTCGGAGTAGAGGAGAACTTCCACAAGTAATATTAGGCAAATTCCCTGATTTCTAGTATTGATTTACAGGAGTGGAAGATTTATTGTCACCAGAAGATCGATGCTTGAAGTGTGGCGGTACCCTTTTTCGCCGCGTCACAGATGAATGGATGAGACGCTCAATTCCATGGACAGCTGATGGTGTTGTGCGGCAATGTGAGACTTGTGGTGAAAAGCATTTTGTGTGCCAAAAATGCAATGGTCTTTTCACTAGAGTGAATATCACAAATGTTCGATTGATGCGAGCCACATGTGCGCAATGTGGTGAAAAAGATGAACGCATTCAAGCTTGGCTGTTGGAACAGCTTGAATAAATTACTGAAAGTATCTAACATAGGAATTTATTAGCAGAGTCATAAGAAACCTTATTTACTGATGATTAGAACTCGCAAATGAAATAATTTTGAGGAAGCCATAATGTCAAAACCAAAGCAGACTAAAGAAAAAGAAGAATTCGAAGAGCCACTTATCCAAATACTTCCAACAGAGGAAAAAATAACCCTTGCAAAGAGTCCCGTTCTAGTAATAGGTTTCCCTGGACCGGGTCTAGTGGGAATGATTGCTACAGGACGTATGATTGAAGGCATGAAAATGAAGGAGATTGTTGCCATTAGATCTCCTCTCATTCCACCTGTAACTCCGTTCTATGGTGGCGTGCTACGTCTTCCAATCAGAATTTGTGCAAGTGAAGATGGCAAAACCATTGTGGTGATATCTGAGATTCTGTTAGCCCTAGAAACAATATTCTTCATTGCCAACAAAGTTCTTGATTGGGCAGAGAAACAAGGAGTCCAGAAAGTTATTTGCCTTGAAGGAGTGGGCGTAAAGGACCGAGTAGGAGTACCAGAAGTTTTTGGTGCTGCTGAACCCCAACTCCTAGAAGAACTCGAAAAGTTTGAAGTCCCCCGCGTCAGAAAGGGTATTGTTGCAGGAATTGCAGGCGCTGTCTTGAATGAGTGCCTCATTCGGAAGCTTGATGGTTACTGTCTACTGGTTACTGCTAATGAAGAGGCGCCTGACCCAGAGTCTGCTGCAAGCATTGTGACTACGGTGAACAGGTTCTTGAATCTAGACGTTAGCATAGAGCCCCTTGTCAAAGAGCGGGCAGCCATAAAGAACCAATTCAATGAATTAGCTCAGAATGCGAGAAAGGGAGAACAGAACGCACAAGAACAGGGCTTCAGACCGATCCCATTCTACGTCTAGTATTATCATATATGAAATAAGCTAGACCAGAATGCACACAGGGTTTGAGATGGTAGTAGGCACCTAGTCTTCAGGGAAATGATCTAGCATTAGCTCCAGCATTTCTTGGCGTTCGTCTTCGTCGACTTCTTGTTTCTTACGCTTCTGTTTTCCATCTTCTTGGACTACAACAATAAAGTCCTTTTCAGTATGTTTGATGGGAAACTTTACCTTGTAGCCTTCAGGAGCTTTTCCTGTGGACTCATAACCACATGTGCAGGTGAGGAGTTTTCCTCCTCTTTTTCCTTTACTTGGACGCAACAGACTTCCGCAACGCGGGCAAAACTGCATGATACTTATGCTCCCTCAATAGTAAATCATATTTGTGAGGATGCCGTACAAAATAAACTCTTAAGCTTTTCGAATTTAAGCCTCTGACAGCTTTGCCTGTTTTAGAACTTCTTGTGTAGCACGTACAAGTTCAGTAGTCGATAGTAGAATCTCTTGATGAGACTCTGCAGTGGTAATAGCTTGGCGTAAAATCATTTTTTGCAGTGCACGAATGGTTTCGATTTGATCTCCATCGATTAGGCTTTCAGCTGAATGCAACAATGAATCAATAACTGTAGGTAGTATTTGGCGGTAATATTGTGCAGCATCAGTGGTCATTCGTTTTTCCCAGAGACTCAAAATCCTATTTGTGATTGGGCGTTTTTGAAAGACAAACCAAGATTCATTTAACCGGATAAAACCTGCATCATTAAAGCGTACGTGTAGCGCCACTCTTTTGAGAGGATCTTTCTCAGATTCCCACGAGCCAACGCTTTTTGCTTCAAGAATAAAGCCTAGTTCTTCTCTGGGGCTGAGGAGCCAGCATCCACGCTTGATTTCATCGCCAGTAATTCCTTCAATATCGTAGGAAAACTGATACTTCCTAAATCTGGTTTTGGTTTCACCAAGACCTTCTGCATCAAGAAGAGTTGTTGTCCGACCAGACCGGTCATGTCGCTGGCGAACAAGAATAATTCGAATTGTGCCACGGGGTTTTTCGCCATTGATAAGAATTGGACTGGTTACAAGCAACTACAACAACTCTTTTGCCCTTTCCCCCTTTCCACTCACATAAAAGGCTTCGTTTTTATGCAAAAGTATCATACCAAAATTAGTTCATACAAAATATGA
>JABXGU010000694.1 GCA_016550415.1 archaeon
ACTCCTCAAATGGTTCGCCAAGAATGGGCGTGACTTACCTTGGAGAAAAACCCGTGATCCGTATCATATTCTCGTTTCAGAGATGATGCTACACCAGACGCAGGTTGATCGTGTTGTACCAAAATATCATGAATGGCTTGGTAGATTTCCAACATTTGAGGCACTTGTTAAAGCGCCACGTAAAGAAGTGGAGGGATTGTGGCGGCCCTTAGGATATAATTTTCGAGCGGAGAGATTGCAGCAGATAGCAAAGTTGGTTGTTAATCACTTGAATGGTAAATTTCCAGACACCGTTGAAGACATCATGACCTTACATGGTGTCGGGCGTTATACAGCTGGCGCGATTCTCAGCTTCGCGTTCCATAAGGATGCGCCGATTGTTGATACGAATACAAGACGGGTGATAAAACGGGTATTTGGCATCCAAGGTGATCCAATGCGAGCACCTGCTGCAAAACAAATCTGGAAACTTGCCGAGGTTCTCATTCCACGTGGAAAAGCGCATATCTTTAACCAAGCCCTCATCGATTTAGGAGCACTCATTTGTACCGCGCGAAAACCAGCGTGTCATTCCTGTGCGGTAAGTGAAATATGCCAATCGAAAATCAGCAATTAAATTATGTCCAGCCTAGGGTAAAAACAGGTAGATTAGACATGCTAATGTTATCCAGAATGTGATTGTCACTAACCACCCCATTCTCCTGTTAATTTTGAAAGATACGCCTATCATATTGAAGGCGGCTATATAGAAGACAATTATGTAGAAGATGTGAAGGGCTAGTATTTCTCGGAATGGGATGCGGAGGATGTAGTCGAATGTTAATTCCACGAGGAGATAGAAGAGAATAAATGCCAGAGAGATTATTACCTGCTTCTCTACCTTCTCCTTCACATATTCTATCAATACGACGGTGAAAGGAACTATCAGAGACACGCTAAGGGCTCCAAATGCCACCAAGACCATCATATTACCAAATTTTGTTGCAAGGAAGATGATACTCACAGAAGTGAATAGAATAATCGAGGAAACAATGAAGATAATGTCAATTACTCTACGCAATCCTATTGGCTTAGACTCCTCAGTCTCCATTTTCATCCTCTCAAATTCGTTATTATCATGATATGAGTCTTCAACAGAAAATAAATGTGTCTTATCTTCTTAAGTTAATATCACTCAACGAAAAAAAGAGGGAGGGGAGGAAGCAATCTAGGGCTTCCTTCTTCGACGGGTGATCACACCAAAACCTATTGCTATTGCTGCCCCTAGAGCAACTGCTTCGATGGGGAATCCAGGTATCGGTGTTGTAATTTGGGCTTCCACGGTAACGGAGAAGCTGCCTGTTATTTCGTCGCCTACCGTATCGTTGACCGTCACCTGTAATCCATAAACTCCAGATGCTAGCACAAAGGCATTGGATATGACGCCAGCAATGTTGATGGCAAAATTGGTGGTGTCGTTGATTGTCCATGTGTCTAGTGTGAACCAGGAAGTCACGTTCAAATCATAGGAGAATGAAGCTCCATAGGCTGTGGTCTGGTCGGTGGGTACTGGATTCCAGACCAGGGGATATGGGGTTTTTACAAGCCAGCCGTCAGAGCCGCCTGCACCGTAGCTATTGGTGTAGCCTGCGGTAATGATGTCGCCGTTGCTACATTCCACCAGCGCTCCATATTGATCGGCATTAACTCCACCGTAGGTCTGGTTCCAGAGCATGGCACCACTTGAGTCTGTGCGAATAAGTAAAGCGTTATAGACGCCATTCTTATCTGAGATCTTACGGTTTGTGGGTGCAGGGGATGAGGTGTAACCAGCTAGAACGAAGCCGCCCTCGCTATACTCGATGACTGCTAGGGCTGTTTCCAGATCAGGTTCATCGTATGTCTGGTTCCATTGATGGTTGCCACCAGCGTCAGTTCGGATGAGCCATGCAGCCTGACTGGAGTCGTAGCTACCAGTTCTTCCAGCGATGGCGAAACCACCGCTGCTACACTCTATCAACGAAAAGGTTTGATCATAGCCTGTGTTGCCAAAGGTCTGGTTCCACTGATGGTTACCACCCGCGTCAGTTCGGATGAGCCATGCATCTGAATCACCAGCAGGTTGGGGATTCATGTATCCACAGATGGCATATCCACCTGTAGAACACTCTACTAGCCCTGTGCCGATGTCAAAATATGGTCCACTATAGGTTTCGTTCCAGACATGGTTACCCATGGAATCTGTATGAAGTAGCCACGTATCTGCTACAGCGGCTCCAAAGCTGTATGTGTGCCCGACTAGGGTGAAGCCGCCCCCTGTGCTGGCTACAAGGTCGTATGCATAATCGCCATCAGTGCCGCCAAAGGTGACGTTCCATAACTCATCGCCGTCCAAGTTTGTGCGGATTAGCCAATAATCGTAGCTGGCGCTGAAACTGCTTGTGTAGCCGGCAATAGCAAATCCATCACTTAACGCTACAATGGCTTTTCCATAATCGTAGTTTGCACGACCAAAGGTCTTGTTCCAGAGGAAGTTACCCTCTGCGTCGACGCGTACGAGCCAAGCATCAGCGTTACCGGCACCCCAAGAGTAGGTGTGTCCCGTTAAGGCGTAGCCTCCGCTGGTGCATGGTACCATGTCGTAGATCTCGTCAAATTCAGTATTTCCATAGGTTTTATTCCAGAGGGGAGGTGGTCCAACCAATCCGTTTGAAAGCAGGGACTGGAACTTGTAGTTTTGAGGAATGGGCTGAAGAGACTGTGTGGTTGCGGTGATAAAAGGTGCGATAGAAAGGAGTACTAGAAGTCCAAAAGATGGGACTATTAAGATTTTATTCAAAATATTTCCCTTCTATTATCAGGTTGAGAAGCTGAAATCCTGAATTATATCATCGTTGAATGGCTTAAGCCTTTGCCATTTTTCCATTCACAGAAACACACACTTTTGTAACATCACAAAACTTTGAGGATTTCTTTTACCAAAATCAAGTGATCAGGACAAAGGAATTTAAACAATCTCTGAGGTACTTATAATGTTCCAAAGGCGTTTGGAGTAAAAATCCCTGAAGAGGAAAAAAAATCATGGCTCAAATAGGGACAGTTAAGACACTGGTGCTTGTGGGTGCGATTATTCAATTGCTATTCATTGTCTTAGTTACATACCAAATCTTCATTTTGCCCATTACATCCCAATATCTTTTTGATTTAATCAGTGGCCTCCCCGGTTTTCCTGGCAGTATGGAAGCCCTCGTTGCAAGTTTGATTTTATTTTTGCAGATTTTTCTCGTAGCAGAAATCATTTTTTCGGTGATTCTTGCGGCTATTTGGTTATATTGGTACAGTGACCCTTTCGGGCATAAAACAGGGCTCATCGTTACAGGGATTTTCAGCCTATTTTTTGTTGGTTTTCTTGGTGGAATCATTATCTTAATCGCAGCTATCTTGGTTCCCAATGAATCTGATTAATCGCCCCAGGTTAATGCACCAATCCGTTCCTGACCATCATACTGATAGACATCGTTGGCGA
>JABXGU010000695.1 GCA_016550415.1 archaeon
ATTTCGTACAGATTGCGTGCCGACCTGTGCATGGAGCACCGGTAGCAGTTAAGGGTCCAGTGAAAATGGCGACTTCATTCTGTGGGTGAAAGGGATCGAGGTCTTCAATGGGAAGGCGATCATAAAGTAGTCGACTTGCATAACCAGCTCCACCAATGAAATCATGAACATACTTCTGATTGATAGATTTTCGTTTAGCAATTCCTTTTGTCAGATCAACAAAGAGAAACTCGCCCATGTACCCAGGCAGAGATGTCAATTAATCACCGTTTCTTCATCCGCTTCATAAGATCAAACATCTGCGCTTGGGTTTCAACCGCATCAGGAGGGATGGTGGTCAGCTGCTTCTTACCACCTGCTGCAGCTGAGGCTAACAAATAGATATGGGCAACACGCTCGAGCAGAAATGCATTATGGAGTGCCACTTCCATTGTGGGTCCGCAACACAAAGCGCCATGATTCGCAAGGAAGACAGCATTCCGCGGACCTAAAGCTTCCACCACGTTTTTTGCTAGTTCCTCACTTCCAGGCATACCATAATTGGCCACCTCAACTTGGCCTCCAAGACGAATCACGAATTCGTCAACAATGGGTGGAAGGGGTTCTTGGAGCACGGCCAAAGCTGATGCATAAATACAGTGGGTATGAACAATGGCGTTTACGTCAGGTCTCGCTTTATAGATTGCAAGGTGGAGGGGATGTTCGATGGACGGATTTCGATCGCCTTCGATGATTTCACCGTCCATATCGATAATCATTACATCTTCCGCATTCATGCACGAATAGTCAACGCTACTTGGTGTAATAGCAATTTGACCAGTCCCTTCGATGCGATAACTGGCATTACCTGAGCTACCGATGACCAGTTCTGCTGCTTGCATATTCTGACAGGTAATCAGAACTTGGGTTTTTGCATCCTTTGTTTTGTTTGAAGTCATAGTATTTCCCTTAACACAATGGCTTGACACTATAAATTTACAGATTGGTTGTATAATGTCTGCCATCTGGTGAAATAGGTTGTGTACTGATTATGAATGTCCTCACGTGGCGATAAATCAGGTCGCACCTTCACCATCTGGCGCATCGCAGTTGTCAACGATTCATAGACTCCGGTAGCAGTTGCTGCGCAAATAGCGGCACCTAAACTTGATGCTTCTGTCACTTGCCCGCTTCGAATGACCAGACCGGTCACATCAGCCAGCAATTGCCGCCAAAAGTCGCTTCGAGTCAACCCACCAGCAACAATACAGGTTTCGACCTGACAATTTGCCAAGTTCTGAATCCGATCGATATTCGTGCGAGCCGCAAAACAAATATTCTCAAATAAAGCTCGTGAAATTTCTCTGATTGAAGTCGGTGTAATAACGGGTGAGGTGGGTGGGGGAAAAAGGAATAATGATGGTCGAATTGTTGTCATATCACTTGCATCCATGATTTGGGGTCCAAGTAATGCGATAGTATCATTTGAGCCCATAGGAGCTTGGGCGGCTAAAGCTTCAACCTGTTTGAATGTCTGCTCTGTGAGTCCTGTTATCTCGGAACTGATAGGAGCAATGAAATTTGTTATAAACCAATTGAGAACTGAACCAGTTGGCCCTGAATTCGCTTCAAGAACCCATTTTTCTGGAAAGAGGAAACGTCCAGTCCAAAGCTGATAATTGGGATCGATTAATGGTTCAGAAGTTACTAATTGTATCGGTCCGGTGTTCCCCGCAACAAACCCAATATCCCCGGATTCAATTGCACAGGATCCGAGAAGGGCACATTGTGTATCTGCGCCTCCAATGCCCACCTGAGATGTCCTTGATAATCCAGTACTTTTACATGCAGCAGGTGTGACCTGACCAATTAATGTGCCTGAGTCTGAAATGTCTGGTAATAACTCGCTTGATAATTCTGCCATTTCTAAGATTTCATGTGCCCATTGTGAGGATCGAATATCCATTAACTGTGTGTTGGAAGCCTGTGTTGGATCTGTAGTGACCTCTCCTGTGAGTTGGTAGACTAGCCAGTCACTAATTGATAAGGCATGACGAATTTTCGAAAAAAGACCAGGTTTTTCGCGTTTAAACCAAAGTAACCGGCACAGTGAATAAAGGAGGGGCGGCCAACACCCTGTAGGCGGACAAGATTCCTCCAAGCCTTTCATAACGGAATCCTGCGTGAAGACTCCACGGGCATCAAGGTTCGGTCCCGCATAGATTACTTCGCCGTCCTTATCGAGAAATACTGCACCATGTCGTTGACTGGTAGGGGCGATGCCGATGATATCTTTGGGTTGAGAATTCGCATCTTTGAGAGCCAAAGGAATCATTTCGCAAATCATATTCCATACCGCTGGTGCATCGAATTCCTTCCCGATGCCAAAAAGACCCTCAGTATCTACATATTGGATTGACCGAAATCGTCGAGCAAGCACTATTCCTTCTTGTGAAAACACCATGCATTTGATACCTGAGGTACCAAAGTCAATTGTTAGAAAATGTGGCTTGGACATACGAGCCTCTCGTTTTCCTTATTTGAAAACATCAGGGTTTGCCAAGTATTTGGGCGTTTCTCCCCTTAAGAACCGGTCAATATCTTTGGCTAAAATCATCGATTGTCGGTACACCACATCCACGGTGTTACCTCCAATATGGGGAGTTACAGTGACATTGTCAAATTGAAGGAACCGGTTATCAGATCCAACAGGTTCCCGTGAGTGGACATCAAGCCCCGCTCCGCCAATGGTTCCCGCCTGAATGGCGTCAAAAAGAGCATCCTCATCAATTATGGCAGACCGTGCCGTATTTATCAAATGCGCGGTGGGCTTCATCCAAGCCAGCTGATCC
>JABXGU010000696.1 GCA_016550415.1 archaeon
CCAAGTTGGTATCCGCGCAGTTTCCAAAGAAGAATATAACTATGCCAAGGAACACCAAATTACTTACTATACTTGTAATGACATTCGCAGAGAAGGTGCAGCCACAATAGCACGACAAATCACTGACACGATTCCTCCCGGACCCCCTCTATACCTCTCTGTTGATATGGATGTCTTAGATCCTGCTTATGCTCCTGCGGTTGGAAACCCTGAGGCGGGGGGGATGACAACATCCGAGCTCTTGACCCTTCTTCGAGCAGTAGCATCACGGGGCATGATCTTTGATATCACAGAAGTCGCTCCCCAATATGATCAGGGAATCACTGCCATTGTCGCGGCACGAATCGTCACAACCTTCCTATGTGTCCAAGCCAACCGCCTTGATAAATCAAAATAGTGCCAAGCAAACCCCATTAACTCCACTTGCACTTCGTCTCTCAGCTTTTGAGGAAAAACCTTAAAATCCGGAACAATAGGAGCACACACTATAATCACAGGTGAAACGGAATTGTCTGATGTTTTACAGGTTCTGGGTCAAATGGGTTACAAAGTCGATGAGAAAATGCTTGAGCTTCTCGGTGTTGGTGCTGCAAAAGATTTCCAAGAGGTCGTCTTCCATCAAGTAAAAGCCGGAGGAAAACGAATTCGCCCTGCTTTAGCAATTCTATTTTGTCAAGCCGCAGGCGGTAAAATCAAAGACGCATTATCTGCAGCTGCAGCCATTGAGCTCATACATAATTATTCACTCATTCTGGATGATATCATCGATGATGCTGATGTTCGCCGAAACCTACCAACAACTTGGACAAAATACGGGTTAAATTTTGGCATCTTAGCCTCCACACACTACCGTGAAGCCATTGAGGAAGGCTCTTTACAATCCCCTAATCATCACGCCATCTCACGAATAATTGCAGATACAATCCGCGAACTAGTAGAAGGAGAGAGGCTTGACGTGCTTTTTGAACAGCTCCCGAGTAATGAAGAATACACCGAAAAACACCGATATCATGACGTTAGTTTATCTGACTATGAAACAATGATCGGGTACAAGACCGCTGCACTGATTCGTGCAGCCTGTGAAGTCGGGGTCATCTGTGCAGGAGGCTCTCCTAACCTACAGAAAGCTGCACGCGATTTCGGATGGAAAGCTGGCATCGCCTTTCAAATGGCTGATGATGTACTCGATCTTTTCGCTGAAGAAAAAAAACTCGGTAAAAAATTAGGCAAAGACATTTATGAACACAAACTCGGTAACATCGTGATTCTGCAAGCCCTTCAACTCCTTTCATCCGAGGACCGTTCCTTTGTTCTCACAGTTCTAAGGTCTCCTCAACCTACAGACGAGGATGTTCAGAGGGTCATTGCCTTACTTAAACAAACGACAGCAAGCGCCACCGTCCAACAACAGACCCAGCAGCTTGTGAATGAAGCAAAAACTGCTCTTGAAGCCTTTCCAAATAAAGATGCAACGAAGCTACTTCGTGCACTCGTTGATTTCATCTATCAGCGTTCGTTCTAAACCCGCCAATTGTTATTTTATAATCCATCAACTTCCATAAGGGCACGCAGTTCTTCCATGCTAAGTTTCTGCCCAGTTTGCTGTTTTGTTTTTGCTTGCTCTGCTAACCGTTCCAATGCAGCTTTCTCTCTTGCCTCACGGGCTGCCTTCCGACCTTTTCGGATGGTATCCAATTGTGCTTTCAGGTCACTTTCCTCTTTTCGCAGCACTTCCACTCGATCGCGCATTTCATCAGCCTCCTGAAGACATTGTACGTACATTTGATGAGCTTCATCAATCTCTGACCGATTGGGCTCGAGATCCTGTGACAGATGCACAATGCTTTGATGAGTTTGTTGTGCTTCCTCAACCAGCGCAATCATTCTCTCATGGTGTTCTTGGGCTTTATCCCGTGTATCTTGTATCTTCTGCCACAATTGATCCATTTCTTCAGACTGATTCATCGGCATAGAATCCCGTTTTGGTGCAGTTTGCATAGCGTTCGATAATCGTTCCATCTCATCAAGCAAGGCGCGTTCCTCATCTACACTAAGCGATGTAGTTTGTTGTTTCCACTCAAGCTCTCGGAATTGACGCTGTAATTCCTCTAAAGGCACATAATCCCGCTGTTGGCCATGTTGCGCCCTCAATTCCTGCAATTGTTCCTGCAAAAGTCTCGCCTGCTCATTTGCCTCATCTCGAAGTATTTTCTGACGCTGAACCTCTGCGTTCAACTCATCTCTTCGCTCTCGTCGAGTGGACATTTCTTCGTGAATAACAGGAGTCTCCCCTCGAAGGGCATCTCGTCTATCACGCCATTCCCATGCGGAATTCCGTGTCTCTTGTATCCGCCGCATCAAGACACGCATCGCTGCCTGAACTTTTCGCAGCTGTTCGAGGACACCTCCAAACTCGTCTCTCTCAGGAACAGAATTCTTAGCCATGACTTCCACATTGCAATTGGTTATATGCTATCAGGACCTGATAGCACGTGATCATCTCGCCTAAATCTTTTTGGTCTTTGAAACATGAATCCTACATGGTGGATGCTTAATGACGATCCCTTTACTGAATATGTCAGAGAAATTAAAGCTCGTACGAACTTTTTTATCGGACTCCAAGCTTGATGCGTGGCTAATAATTGATTTTCGAGGATGTGACCCCACTGGTCTTGCGCTTCTTGGAGACCTTGCTCCTCACTCACGATTATATGCTATCTTAATCACTCCCTCTGATCCTATTACCATTATCAAATCTCCTGTCGAGGGTAACGAGTTAATCGGTTTAGACCCTTCTCTTCAAATTCTAGATGCTCGCACTCAAGCTGCATTTATGCAGGCCATCAAAAATCAAACAAAGGGGCTACAACGTATTGCTTTGAATTATGGTTCGAATCCCCAAACTGACGTTCTCCCTGCTGGGAGACTCATTCATCTGCAACAGACTATTCCATCAGTAACCTGGGAAACTGGAGAGA
>JABXGU010000697.1 GCA_016550415.1 archaeon
AAAAAGCAACAAGTATGCTGCACCTAGGGCAATTTTCCGTCCACCCAAAGCCGTAATTATGCCAAAAAGAATGAGTAATTCCGCTATCCATATCACACAGATCAACGTGAGGAATTCAATGGGCAGTATGATCTGTAAGCTAAGGGCAATCATATCTGAAATAATCCACACAAAGAAGATGGCAGCGATTGCTTTGTTACTCTTGTTTGACTTGTGCATTTCCTCTTTCTCTACTCCATTATCATTGGGTGCCATTTGATTAGTCACTTCCTTTTGCTCTAATACACTGAAACAGAATAGAATCCTCTCACAATTTGGTTAAAATTCTATTTTACCTCAGTATTAAAGAAGTATGGTGCTAATAATTTGTATTATCGAACATTCAGGTTCTAGGCGCGGGGCTAGAGAAAATGAAGGCTGTTCGACAAGCCCTTATCAATCACTTGGAAGTGGTTAGGGAATTTACTCTTAGTATCTGGAGTGTCGAATCTGGTATTTATGAAATGAATCAACTCCGCGAAATATTCCAACAACCGGGCCTCATTGTCCAGATGGAAATGGATTGGATTAAGACATTACATAAGATACTCGCTTTTATTCAACGATATCTCCTCTTAGTTGAACGTTGGGCAAACCACTTCTTAGGACTAGCAACAAACCTTGGCTTCAAGGAAATGGAACTGGAACAAATAGCTACTGGTCGAAGACGTATTACAGATATCTTACAATATAGATCATTTGACCAGGATTATCTTCATTGGGTACTCACCGATGTCTCTGAAGAGATGGATCGCTTGATTGCTGCTACAAAACATCTAACATCGGAGGGATCTTGGGTCGCGGAAGTTGCAGGCAAATTTGGAGGACCTTTCTTTAATCATGTTGAAAAAATTGCGTTGGTCTGGACTACTACTGCTCGTCGTGTCTTTTTTGATCCACTCATCGATCTTCTTCAAGCTGCCCATTCTGCAGTGGACGCTGAAAAAATACTTCAGCAGCTTTGTTTGTATTTAGAAATTATTTTAACCGTTGCCACACAAACACCAATTTTGGTAGACGAGTCAGAAGCAGCTCCGTATTCGCCCAAAGCCTTAAAGTCGAGTCAAGATTTTGTTAACCAGCTTGTGCAACTTACGGAAAATCTGGGTAATTATCTTAAAAGACGTGTAGAAGCGTATTCACTCTTACTTCAGCATGAAGAGGCAATACTTCGTTCTGTTCTTCCATCAGGTACTTCAGTTTCACATTGGCTAGGCAATTACAGAACCAATCTATCTAAAACAGCGGGGGATTTTCTCCCTAAATCCTTAAAGATAGATATTTTGGCATTAGCATTAAAACAGGCAGCAGACGAACTAGCCAATTGGGATAAAGCTGTCATAGACGCTGGGAATATTCTCAAAAAAACCCTCATCCTGAACACTCTTTTGCAATCTTCATCTGTTGAGACTTTTCTCACTGCAGACCAGCGCCGCTTGGAACTCTATCGTGAATGGCGTCCTCGCATTGGAAGAACATTTGACGCTCTCCTTGCTGCAGTGGAAAAATAGACGCTGTATAGTGTTTGTGTCATGAAGTATTTTACGAGCGTTTTAGAAGTTGACGAATTCGTTTGCGTGATTGTTTAAGGGAGCTACCAACCACCTCGATTTTCTCTATACTTCCTTCGCCAAGTCCTCGCTGTATGGCTTCTTGGATGATAGGCATTTTCTCAGGTTTCAAGCCCATTAGCATAGCTCCCACAGTTTCAACAGCAACAGCATCTCGACCTACCACAAGCAGGTTGGTCGGAACACCTTCACTAAAAGAAGGACCGGGGAAGGTGTAAGTGGCATCAATGACAGCAAGATCAATTCCTCCAATCGCTTCATAAAGGTCAAGAAGCACAGCGACCAGCTTCTTGTGGAACCGCGATTTCTTTATCATTGGAACTAGTCCAAGGAGATTTTTCAATATAGTTCCCTTTGTATATTTTCGGAGGGCATGGGTGCTGATGAAGACGTTTGACTTGAAGAGGATGTGTGAGAGAGCCATCTCCTCATCCGCAATGATAACATCCTTGGTGAATGTATCCTCTGAAAGACTGAAGGGATTCACACGTTCCGAAAATAATTTCCGCCAAATTTTCAATCGGTCTGTTGCAGTTCCTCGAGAGTTATCAGACTCTGCTAAGAGAATTCTTGGTGCCTGCGGAAAGCTCTCAATAATGGCTCGGGTCACATCAATGGTTGTGTGTTGTCCTTGAGCTGGGTTAAAGACACCCAACTTGATGATAACCTCTAGCTTCGAAGAGTTCAGGTCATCTATGCCTCCGATGAGTTTGAGGGCGTCTGCTAACGCTGTGTTTGCATCCTTTTCTACTTCAATGATAGCAACTTTTGATGTCATATGACCACTTTGAGTAAATGGTTCCTAGCTTGATTTCCAGGCATCAAGGGCTTTCTGCATGTGCTTTATTGCAGCTTCTTCAATGGGTTTTACCTTTCGGAGGATAGCAGCACCTCTCTTACGTTTTTCCAATGGCATTTCTCCCTCAAAGTTGAAGGGGAAAAGCTCCATGAATTTCTTCATATGTTTCTTTCCCTCTGTGTAACATTCTGCTGCGGCAAGAAGGTGTTTCATAGCTCTTTTTGGAGCTTGCTTGGCAAGCCGTTCAATGAACTCTGCTGCCATGGCTCGACCCTCCCAAACGCATGCACCAACGTAACTGTTTCCATGATAATTCTGTTTCTCTAAAGGAAGCGTCTCAAGCAATGTTGCCCATGTATCAAGCGCTGCTGGTCCTGCCACATATTGCTTATGTGTAGGCACATTCCCTTTCGTAAAACGAATAGCTCGCGCCAGAGCCCTACGGTTAATGTCGACCTGTTTCTGCTTAACTTGTTCACGGAAGAAAAGAGCATGCAGATGACCTGGAGCCCGCAAAGAAAAGAAAGGAACGGGATCCTCAGACAGATTACCGAGGCTTCGGTATGTGCTTGTAAGGTACGTATTTCCCTCATAGCCATTGACTATACCATACTCTGGGATTACCAACCCCCACATCACCACTGGGCGATCTTTCTCATCAATCTCAAGTTTGACCTTCTCAAACAACTTCTCGCTTCGCGCATACTCCTCCGGTGAAGGTTTCTCTGCAACATCAACAGACTCATCATCAAATTCCTCAATAGTCCAGCCTAAATCCTCTGTCGCCTTGACTATCTCATTCCAAATGTCAAGCCAAAAGGCAGTCGGACCTGATGGACACGTGGAGTTATCACTGACATTAATTAGAAAGGCATAACCTGTCCTTCCACCAACATCTACTGCATCACAATCCGCACCCAATGCCTGTAATGCTCCTGCAACTGCACCGGTATAGGAAATCCAACAGGTTTGGTACTCAGCTGGTTTACTAATTATCCTTTTACTCATACCTTTTCTCTCCCTAATGCCCTCAGTGTATGCATGACGCATTCGCACTTGCCTTTCCTCTTCTCGTATTGTGGATTCTTCGAAGACCTTCGCTGCTGCAATAAGGAGTTCTCTTCCATCATCTGTAAGTTGGTATTTTCCACGTCCCTTCCGTTGAACTAATTGTCTCTCAATCAATTGGTTAAGATGATTGGCTAGCGCTGTCTTGGAGAGCCTAGTATGTGCCTTTAACTGGGCAAAGCTGTTTTTGCCATTAAGCAGAAGTGCCAGCACTTGTATACGGGCTTGATGGGCTGCCGCTTTAAGGAGATCAACTATCTTATTGGAGGGGTCTTCAAGAATTCGTTGTGCCCATTGTTCATCTGTTTTCTCATTCATTTGAGCTTCACCAAGGGCACACACCTTCCCCTCTTTCTTACTAATTAATGTTCCTATTTCAGTGAACAATAGACCTATTATTCGTGAACATTAATTACTGGTAACCGCTTGGCAGTACCGAAAGCAGTTTGATATGTTATAGCGAACCATGAGGTTTGCGTTTTAGGAACCTT
>JABXGU010000698.1 GCA_016550415.1 archaeon
ACACAATTGGAGGGGAGAGGGAATGGTTTTCTAGGGGGGAGGGAAGTGCCATGATCTGTCACCATCCCCGGTGACCCCGCAAGGTAAAGGCTTACATTTTATTTAAAACCTTTCCTTTTGCTCCAACAATAATAAAGAGATTGAAGATAAAAACTTAACTTACAAATTGGGAGTTTTTAATCTAGTTTTAGTGCGGGAGGCGGTGATAGGTTGGGGTGGCGCTGGTAGTAGTCGTAGATTGATTTCAGTATCTTGGCTGCTTCTGCTATGTTAGAAAAGACAGGGAGGTTGCCTTTCCGGAATTGGTTTCTTGTAGCAAGATTTTCTAAGGGGTATCCGATGGCGGGAATTGCTACGAAAAAGGGTTTGTGTAAGACTTTAACGCAATGGGTACCCGCTTCGATCATCATATCCCAATAGGTGGTTGCCATATCCTTCATACCCATGTGGTTTGCCATGAAGCTTACATAGTGAGGGGCAGCTTCGACTATGATGGCATCAATATTTTTGTCCTCAGTTACATGGCGGATAGTTTGCTCGGTTATATCTGGGTAGAAGTAGCTGGAAGCCATATCGACCGGGTTCTTGATGTTTGTGCCCACAGCATTGACGATTTTTGAAAGGGCTTTAATGGTCTTGGATGTGAGACGAGGGATTTCGAAGCCATATTGAGCTAGGGAGTCGGTTCCAGCCACACCTGCTCCTCCGCTAATAGCGATGAGGGCTACACGTTTACCTGGTGGGGGAGGGCATCGGAGGAAAGTGACTGCTGTGTTGATGAGTTGTTCAAAATTGTCGACTGCCAAAGCTCCTGTTTGTCGAAGAAGTCCGCCCCAAATTTCAGTGGTTCCTGTAAGGGCTGCGCTGTGGCTTAAGACTGCTTTAGCGCCAGCTTGGGTAATTCCAGCCTTCCATATTACAGTGGGTTTTTCAGGTGCACAAGCTGTAAGGGCTGCTCGAAGTCGAGGGCCGTCTTTGACTCCTTCTATGTACATCCCGATGACCTGTGTTGTAGGGTCCCTGTGCAAGTATTCAACCAGTTCGCCGCTACTAATGTCTGATTCATTGCCATAACTGAATGCCTTACTACAACCCACGCCAGTTTCGTCTAGGGCAAGGTAACAATCGATTGCCTTGCCACCGGATTGGGAAATAAACCCAATATGTCCAGGGTTCGGTTTCAGGTCAGGGCGGAAAGAAAAGTGGGTTTCTGGGCAAATAAGGCCCATGCAATTTGGTCCGAAGGCTCGGATATTATGGGCATGGATTTTCTTGGTGATTTCTGCTTCACGGCGGTGTCCTTCTTCTGTGCCCAACTCGGTGAAGCCGCTGGAGAAAATTGTTTCACATTTCACGCCCTTAGCAATGCATTCATCAAGTACACTTGATACGATTTGTGCTGGTACACGAAAGACAGCATATTCAACAGGGTCGGGCACATCATTCAGTGATTTATAACACTTTAGGCCCATTGCTTTGTCAATTTTTGGATTGACTGGATAAATTTTGCCAGAGAAACCAAAGTTTAGGAATGATTGTAACCAGTAGAAGTTAGTGCTGGGACTAGTGCCGATGAGGGCTACAGATTTGGAGTGAATGAATTCTTCGAATTGCTGATAGGTCTTGTCATCCATGAGAAATCCCGTCATAAACTTTAGAGTAGAATAACCGAACTTCTACTCTCTCTTACTATTTTATGCTTCTGCCAACTAGAACTATGAACACCCTTTGGACAGGGGAGACATTCTGACAGTTTTTAGTGCTGTATTTCTACTTGATGGATGCTGTAAATATCTGAGGGAGAGCTCGTTGCACAGCTTGAATAATAGCAATACCTACTGCTGACCAAACTCCTGTACTAAGTAACATTTCAGAAGCAAGTATCCAGTAAGGGACGAACAAGAGGCTAGATAGGTAAATTGGCACACCTAGGCCAATAATGAAGGTCGGATAGACCCAAGCTAGAATCCAATGAGGACATGTTTTACGATTTGCTACAAGTAGTGCAGCAATCAGATTGAAGAGACTCCCAAAGACTATGTCGATGGGTCCTAGTCCACCAAAGAAGTTAGCAACTACACATCCTCCGCATAGGGCAATCGCCATTGGCCATCCAAGAATGTAAGGAAATGGCAAAAGCGAATCCGCCACACGTAGGTTGAGTGGTCCATAGCTAAGTTGTCCTAAAACAATTGTCAACGCGGCATACAAAGCAGCCATAATAGCAATTATGGCAATATTCTGTGTTCGGTTAAAATTTGAACGCGTAAATTGATCCATACATCACTCATCTCGCAGCCCGGGATTTTTATTTACGAGCGGAGCACGGTGCGAGGGGTCCCACCCGCTCGTAACATAACGCCGTCACTTAGTTACTTATAACTATTCGCTTGGACCAACCTTAACTCATAAAAAGGTAAAATCTGGGTAGATTGACTGCACTCTTTGCAATAGATGGTGTCATCTATTATTTCGGTCACTACCTGAGAAATCTGTAAATATATCTGTGCAAACGATTGTAGTGGGCGGTTTGGAAATTGTCGGTTCATATCGAAAATGACCTTTATTTTGAAGAGAAGAATATCATTCGCAACCCGGATGACGCTTGGTTTATTGATTATCTGAAACCATACTATGTCCAGACTGCAGATGGACAATGCCTTTTTGGGAATATCCAACCAGGTCGACGACCTGATCGAGCATTCTATATCATCCCAGAGGGGTACAAGCTAGGTAAGGGGCAGCGAAGTTTTGATCGTGAAATCGGCTTGAAACTATTTGATGTAGTATTACGCTACCTGAAGGGCTGCCGTGTAATAGTGCAAGAAGGCATTCAGGGAGAAGCCGATTACAAAACTGGATTACGAATCGTGATAAGTGTTGAAAACCCACACACTGCCTATATCGCCTGGTTTGGTCGACTTATGATATATAATCCAGAACCAGATATGGATATCCACTGCTGGAACTACATCGTCCAAGAACGATTACCTGATGCGGCAATAGCTGAAATTCAAACTTTCTGGCCTGATTTTGATCCCGATGAGCCATTAACACTCTATGACCTTACAAGAATGGATCAGGATCATCGAAGAGTAATGAGTCTTCGTGTTGATTACTTCGGTGGTGCCTACAAGAAGCCCAATTTAACAATGGTTTGGAATCGTGGCGAAGCTGATGGGCTAATATCATATCATGCTGGTTGCACAAAGAATCGTATTCTCAAGGGGCTATCCGGGACAGGCAAGACCACTCTAACAGTTGGACCTAATCTTGAACAGGATGATGCCTGCTTAGGCTTGCCCAAATATGGTGCTGATAAACACATCAGGCAAGTCCAATTGATTGGCTTAGAGGCCGCTTCTTATGCGAAAAGTGAAGGGTTGACCTCAACCAGTCCTGAATGGGCAGGTCTGATGAAATCTCGTGAGATTGGTCCTACTGGCAAACGTCCTGTTGTCATTGCTCAGAATATCGATTGCGAGGGCATTAACTATCAAATTGAAGAAATTGCTGGCTACCCTGTCAAGGTTCCTCGACCTATTTCAGGGCAGACTGTTGGCTCCTTACAATGCACGCGCTATGAAAAATCAGGTACTACGAATGGTCGTTTTGTCTTCAGATTCTATGACTTGAATCCTGATTGGAAACCTGGTTCAGAGAAATGGCTCCGCGCTGTTATGTTATCCTTCAGGCGCTTCGACATATTCCCAGTCTGTGTCCGTATAATTGACCCTGCGATGGCTGTGGCTCTGGACTCTGCATGTGAATCTGTAATCACCTCTGCAATTGGTGGTAAAATTCCTGGAACCCGTGTCCGGTCCTATGCAGCAACTGATTTCATGGCACGGGAACAAGCACATCAAGCACTGAAGAAGCTGAGAATGTATTCCGAAATGAATCTGGCACCCAAAGGGAATCTAGTGTTTGCCATCGTCAATTCCGGCTATATAGGCGAGTATGACATCAATGGTAAGCAACGTCCCCTACTTGATGAATCAGGAAAACAAGTGGTGAAAATAGACGAAGCAACCAACCAACCCTATCTTGATGCTCAAGGAAAACCAGTATATTTAGGACTTGGAGAAAAAATCAAGGTTTCAGACACAAAACTCCTAGTAGACCTTATCGAGCATCGAAAAATTAAGAACTGGATTCCACATCCTGTATTTGGAAAATTCTTTCTGACCCCGGACCCGGTTGAACTAGAAGAAGTCCATGGGCTTTCTAATTATCGAAAGCGATTCAATCCGTTACGATTTTACAGTGAAAAGGAAATCATAGCATTCTGCAAACGGGATATCGAAGAGCGAACAGCCTACCTTCAAGACCTCTTTTCAGGACAAGAGGGAGAAGACCAACTGCAAGATGTGATTCAGATCTGGAAAAGCTGCACCCTTCCCTCCACCAAAGAAATCCGAAACTTCTATGAAAAGCATTATGGGAAGGAAACAGTCTAAATTTCTCTTTACCCTTACAAAACCCCTAGAACGCTACTCAACCTATCTACTTATAGGAAAAACCAGAGAAATCCTTTGTATATTTAATTTCTCATAGGTGAATTTGATGCCTTATGTCAAGCTTCAAGATGACACTCGAATGTATTATATTGAGAAGGGTGAAGGTCCAGTTATCGTGTTCCAGCATGGATTCCTTGGAAGTAACTGGTTATTTGAACAGCAGGTCGAATACTTCGGAAATCGTGGCTATCACGCCATCGCCTTCGACTTGAAGGGTCATGGACAAAGTGATAAACCCGAAGACACTAGCTATCTTCTCCCCGAGTTTGCCCAAGAGATCGATTATGCCCTCAACCAAATAATTGGTGACGAGAAAATCGTGCTTTTAGGGCATAGTATGGGCGGAATGATTGCCCTTTGCTATGCCACTAATCCAAAATTAAACAAGCGATTAAAGGGGCTCATACTTGAATCAACTGCGTCGAAGCTACAAAACCCAGTTCTTGACCAGTACATCGAGGGGATGCGCTCCGGTGTTCTCAAAGTTAGTGATCGTCCAACAATCGAAAACGTACTTGTTATGCTTTGCTTCAACAAAATCCATCAGGAGGCGAATCCTGACCTCATCAAAGAATTCGTTGACCGCACCTTAAACAACGAACAATATGTTGGTCTAGCTACTATGGAAGCCATCGTCCAACATTATGATGTCACTGATAAATTAGATAACATCAATCTTTCAACCCTAATCCTTCACGGTGAAAATGATATTTTCATTCCACTAGCTAGCAGTGAAGCTCTCGATAAAGCCATCCAAAACTCAAAACTAATTATCTGCAAAGGACCCATCGGACACATGCTTCAATACGAATGTACTGATATCTACCATGCTTCAATAGAAGAATACCTCCAAAGTCTCTAAAAGTCAGATTAGGTACTGCGATTAATAGACAAGTAAAACACTAATCTCCAAAACATTCGTCTTCTACTCTCCACAATTAGCAAAGTGAGGGAAGTATCCACCTTAGCGCCAAGATTTATTTAGAACTACAAATGATTGGGTTCTCAAATAGCACTCAATAAGAAATGAAGAACCCTCTTATATTGACAGATTCTCGTTTCACTATATCACGCAATTAGGATGTGAACCACAATGGTCCACGAGAAATTACTTGAAATGATTGCAAAGCAAATTAAAGTTGAAGACAAAGCAGTAGAAATCTACAAAGCGACTGCGAAAATGAC
>JABXGU010000079.1 GCA_016550415.1 archaeon
CAAGCCCATTATAGCCTTCATGTTGTGCTCCACAACTACTATCGTTATGGCCTTTTCTCGTATGCCCCGGATCATACGGAGCATAGTGGCAACCTCCTGTGGATTCATTCCCGTCAGCGGTTCGTCAAGCAACAGAAGTTCTGGATTAGTTGCGAGCCCTAAAGCAACGCCTAGTGCTCGTTGATGCCCATGTGGTAGATTCTTAGCGAGTTCGTTCCTGAAAGGGTTCAACCCCATATACTCCAATATTCCTTCAGCCCTCTGTTCAAGGTCGTGTCTATCTTCGCGGGCAGTATTAGAATCGAATAGCGCTCCCCAAAAAGTCGCTCTTGTATGAAGATGATGAGCCACTACGAGACTCGCAAACACCGTCATCTCTCTGAAGAGATTAGTATGCTGAAAAGTGCGAACTATTCCTAAAGAAGCCAATCAGTGACAACTAATACCAGTGATATTTTGACCCTTATAAAACACCTTCCCACGTGTAGGCTTTAGGGCGCCGCTAATTAAATTGTAAATGGTGGTTTTGCCAGCACCATTTGGGCCTATAAGTCCTAGTATTTCTCCTTGAAATACATCGAAATCCAACTGATTCACAGCTGTCAGACCACCAAACATCTTCGTTAGTCCACGAACTTCAAGAAATGCCACAATGGAACCTCTATGCACCTTTCATGGACAGCTTTCGAAGCCTATGTATTCCTGTCACGAAGGTTGGCAAGTAATGGCGCAAGCCAAGTAAACCCTCTGGGAGGAAAAATACTACAACCATTAGGAGGATCGAATAGAACAACAAGTCATACTCTGCAAGCGAAGCAATCAAATTAGATAGCACAATCAGTAACGTTGCGCCCATTATTGGTCCAAGGACGTTTGCAGTACCTCCAACGAAAGCATAGATCAGATAGTCGACTGATTGCCAGAAAGTGAAATCCGTTGGACATATTGACATTATATAGTGCGCATAGCTAGCTCCACCCAATCCAGTGAAAAAGCAAGCTATTGTAAAAGCCAGAATGTTATATTTGGCAACGTTAATACCCAGGCTTTCAGCTAAACTGTCGCTCTGTGCTATTGCCCCGATTGTATCTCCTATTCGAGAGTTATCCAGTCTGCGCATAACCACTACGGTGATGACAAGCAATGTCAGGACTAAGTAATAATAAGAAGTCTTGTCGATAATAGTGAATTGTAGAGCTGGCCAACCTATTATGATAATTGGATCCGGCGGCGGAATTCTAGCAATACCACCTTCTCCCCCCGTCACTTCTGACCAGTTGATCAGAAACAGTCTTCCGACCTCTCCGAGCCCGAAGGTAAGGATAGCAAAATAGGGGCCTTTCAACCGCAGCGCTGGCGTGCCAATTACTAACCCAAAGAGGGCTGAGGCAATCCCTGCCAACGGCAAGCTGAGCCAGAAAGAAAAGCCTAGTTTCATAACCAAAAGGACAGAAATGTAGGCACCTACAGCCGTAAAAAGAGACTGACCAATACTCAAATGTCCTGTTAGGAAGACTAGGCGGAAACCCAAACCGAAAATAGCACCAAACATGCTCATAATGGCAATGTGTAGTATGAACGGATCTTTCCTCATGAGCATTGGAAATACAAGCAACAGAATCACCAAAACTGAATAGGCAGCGAGTTTCTTGGAATGAATTGCTCTATGCCTCATATCCCATCA
>JABXGU010000699.1 GCA_016550415.1 archaeon
AGAAGAAAGAAAGCTTAAGACAGAGTAAGGGAATGTGTGCACAGGGTGAATGGCACCATGCACAAACGAAGAGGGGGGAAGTCGAAACAATACATTCTAGCGGAATGGACGAAGGATGGACGGATTCGAAGATGGCGATTCTACGTCAAGACCCAAAGATTCCCCGCGCAGGATAATGAATCCCAGTCAACCTTAAACCATAACCGGGCACGGTTCGGGATGGATACGTTACTGGTGCGTCTCCCCATCTCACGGGATGGAAGGCTCCAGGATTTTGAGTCCGAGATTTACGCATTGTTGCAGGGCTATGTGGTGCTAACCGGTGGAGATGGTGATAGTCTCAGAATTTGGTTATTCAATGCAGGTTGAGGACTGTTGATTGATGTTGGGTAACGGAGTCTTCGCTGAACGTTCAAGATCAACTAAAAAGTGGATATCCAATGTTGGCGAGTGTTTGCACTACACCTAAGTTTGCTTAAAAGTGAATTAAGATGTTTGCTTGAGCAAGCGAGCCGTGCGGTGTCATGAGGGATTAAGAATTCGTGATTTTTATTACGAGATAATTAAGAGCCAAATCCTCACTCCATTCCAACTACCCACTTCTTAATAGCATATCAATTCATTGAATTTTTGTGTGTGTTGAGTCATCATTTTCTGCAGGTAAGCCTGATGCAAAATCATGGCTTACCGAGACCTCCTCATACTGCTTACGAAAGACGCCCAACTCAAATCTGCATAATGAGCATGAAGGCCACTAACAGCGAAGAGACAGAGAACACTCCTCAGATACGCATAATCAGCATAAACGCCACCAACAACGCGTAAATCGTCAAAGACTATAAAGCAGTAACAACAGGTAGGAATAACATGTTTCACGATTTAGGATTAAACGGCGGGGGTTCGTTGGCTAACGGGTGCGTCTCAGGTACCCTACCAGAATAACTATACAGTCGCTGCAAGCGTCGCACTCTTAAAACTGATACCGGTCCCGGAAAAGTGACTCCGGATAACGGTCTCTCAGCTACACCACAATTCCTGAGATTATTGATATCCAAATTTGCATTAGTCAACATTTCATAGAGGTGAATGACCTTCAGAGTGTTAGGGAGCGGAATGGCTTTGATAAGTTCCAAAGCGTAATTGACGAGCTTTTGCGCTATCGACGGACTTTGCTTGTATACCAAGCCAAAATTAACGCCACTGGATTGTTCCCGAATCTTTGCGCCATTTAAGCGCTCGAGGTACATTCTTTTTTTCTCGCAGTTCCGAATTTGCTACGATTGGCACTCTGAAGCCAAAGGTGTTAATTCGTTCTAATTTTGGGCATTCAAAGAGAGGTGAGATATCGAGTTCTCGAAGTGGATTATATTCCAAGTCTAAATCAATTAGATTCTTACAATGCCTTAGAGGAGTTAAATCAAGTTTCATGAGCTTATTATGGCTTAGGTTTATTCGTTCTAGTTTAGGACAATATTTGAACGGTTCTAGGTCAATATGAGTGATTCTATTCCTACTAATGAAAAGCCTTTCAAAATTTGGACACTTTTGAAGAAAATCTAAGTTAATTTCCGTTAGGTGATTAGTTGACAGTGATAATAACTTGAGTTGTGATTGGGCAGAAAAAATTGGAATCTCGATCTGTTCTATCCGACCAGATATGCTGAGCTCTTCCAGATTGTGGCAATTTTCTAAAGGGGATAAATCTACTTGGTGAAGTTCTTTACCGCGAATGTGTAAGATTCGAAGGTTTGTAGCATTTTTTAATACATTTAATTCGGTATGTTTGAGATAGTATCCAAGGCAAATTTCTGATAGTCTTTGACGATGTTCTATAGGTGAAAGGTCTATTTGGTTCATGTATCCAGTTATTCGTAGAATCTCTAACTTGGTGAGTCCTTTCAATGGGGTTAGATCGATTCTAGAGAGCCCATCTATTTTTAGAACACGTAGGTTTGAGCAATGTTCCAGTGGAGTGAGATCGATATACCTTATTTGATTTCCCGTTAAATCCAAGATTTCAAGGTTTTTACAGTTTCTTAATGGTGTTAAGTCAATTTCCACGATGAACTTCTTAGTGAGTATCAACTCTTTCAAACCAGTATGGACTTCGAATATTTCTTCGATTTTTTGAGGGTCATGCATCGACGCTCTTCGGGTGTAGTGAATTTCATTTGGATGGATCTTCTTTCTTTTTTCCTTTGTTAACATGATTTCGTGTTTTCTTTTTTCTTGCAGTGTTTGTAAGTCTTCTATGGAAATATCTGATTCTGCCCAAAGAACCTGGTTCCAGATTTTTTTTATTCCAAGTGGAATCGATTTCTTTTTCTTTAGAACCGGATTGGCGAAAGCCATTACATCCTCATCGATTTTCAGTTTTTGCAGTTCTGTACACTTGAATAGGGGACTGATATCAACCGAGTGAAGGGCTTCATCAGTTGCAGAAAGATCGACTTCGACTAGATTCTTGCATTTTTCCAAGGGATTTAGGTCAATCTTTGAAAGCAGGTTGCCATTAAGTTTGAGAACCCGAAGCCGTTTACAAAATCGCAAAGGACTCAAATCAATATTGTAAAGAGCATTATTCGAAAGAATCAAAGTGTGTAACCACAAGCAAGTTCTCAGAGAAGAAAGATCGACCTGCTCCAACGCAAGCATCCTTGCTGTTCTTCGAGTCTCCCAATACTCCGTACGCGGGGTCAAGTCAATCACTTCAACAAGGTCGCTGACATAAAAAGGACTGGATTCTGGAACCGTATACATCCCAAAATCAGCGTTCCAATCCTCGGTAAAGACAACAGGGATTGACACGAACCTTTCTCCTCGAGAATAGTCCTTTTCTGCTAGTCGTTCTGGCCACACATCATCGAGAAACTCGTAAAGCCGCTCCTGGAACATATCCTCACTACTTTCGGATCCCCGCCTAAAATGGGTATAATCTGGGGGTCTCAAAGAAGCATAGAGGGGCTCAAAAAAGTCCTCGGAACGACCCTCAATTTCTGGTATGAGTTCCTTAAGTATTTCTTCCTCACCATCAGTAAGCAAATCAAACAAATAATTCACAATTTGCTCCTTGCTCATTTTCTCAAGCTTTGAACCCATCCAATACCAACTCCAACCATCACTTTACCTAGGAAAACACCTAGATAAACCCCCTTAAAAACGCTTTTGCGACGAAACCGTCGCCCAAACTGACCGTCACCTGTACCGCCACCGATACACCAGACAGACCCCACAGCACACCAACAGCACCCCCACCACGACGAACAACGGGATCGCCATTATCAAGAACTCCACATAACTGTTCGGCGCTGGCACCCCCGGCGGCGCTCGCAACGGGTGCAGATCCCAGCTCCCGGCGATGCCAGGGATGGGGTGCGGTGTGTCGCCGATGCCATCGAGGTTCCAGTCCGGCCCCGTGTAATCCGAGTAGTAGTTGAAGTCAAAGATGTTACCACTCCCACCATCAACGGCATTACCTGTGTTGAAGGCTAATGTGTTCCAGGAAATGGCGTTGTTAGTACAATCCGGTAGAACATGTAACCCTGTTTGGCTGCAAAAGGTAACCGTGTTCGAATTAATCTGATTGGAAGAGCTATCTCTTTGAAGTGTTATCCCATAGACGGAGTCGTTGATGAAGTTACCTACGATGTGGTTATGCAATGACCGATCGAGAATAATGGTGTGAACCGTATCGGTAATCGTGTTGTTCTCAATTGTATTGCGATTAGATTCGAGGAGGGATATGTGACCTAAGCTACGACCAATGTTATCGCTAATCCTTGTATTGGTAGAAGCACGCAACGCAATCCTTTGAGAGAGAAAATTATTGTGAATAACCGTACCGTTACACTCCTCCAACCAGACACCAAAACCAGTCGCAGACGGACCCGTAATGTTATTCTGAGAAATGTCACCGTTCTCCACACGGTTGAGGTGGATGCACGCAGCCAACCCTCTTATCACGAGCTTGCAGTCCCGAATACAGAAGTAAGCTTCTGTGTCGGTGATTTCGATGCAATGCGAAAAGTTCTCAATCTCTAGCCCCGCAATAACGAACGGGTCCTCCAATGACCCTGAACCCGGCCATCCCTGTGAAACGAAATCCGCATCGGACCCAATCCGAATCGGAGCATGGGTAACATATGATTGCTCCATGACGGGTTGTGGACAATCTCCGAAGTTTGAACTGGATTGTAAACCAATTGGAGAGAAAGAGAAGGGCATTATCAAGCACAGGATACAGAAAAGCATGCCACCATTGTTCATTTTTTCGCTAAATCCCTGAAATCCGAATTAACTTCAGTGTTTCTACAACAGAATTTCCTCTTAAACTTACCACATCATATCATTAGGCATTATTCTTCATTATCAGGGTAGAGGCTCACAGCCCGGAAGGCGCTGACGATGCCACAGTACAAGATGAGACCAACCATGCCCTGATGGACGAACGTGACGACCTGCTGAACGATGATGTTTGCCAGCATGCTGGCAATCACGCCGACGAATCCCGCCATGAACCCACCAACATAGACGCTGATGAGAGCACCCAGGGCCCACATCTGGACTTGGAAGGCGATGTCCCAGATGATGGCAAGTGGTTGCCCGTCATCCCAACAGTGAAGACCCAGACCATAGATACGGCATCCGATATTCGGTTCGTACACTGGTAGAAGTTCTTCATATTCATTATCTGTGTAATACGGATTGGGGTTATAAATTCCAGCATCGGGATGCGAAGCCCAAGGCCATGGATAAGTCTCGTTGAATTGGGGGTAATACTGATCTTTTCGGATCTGTAGGTCATGGATTTCTGGATAGGATGGATAACAGAGTAGGTGACGTAGGAATATGCCTAGACCTTCGAAGTTGATGACATAGCTGGGGATGTTGTTGGGGTCGAGGCGTCCTGCTGCCACCCAATCTGGGTGGTCCTCCATGACTTTTTCGACGGCAGACGAGTAGAGCGCGCCGATTCCGATTTGGAATCCTCCGAGGAGACAGTTGACCATTTCCCTGCCGAAATCAATGGCGCAGCCACCGGGAAGTTCTAAGTAATCGGTGAACCAGGTTAGGAACGAGAGGATGGCAGCAACTGTCCACCGCTCTACTTCTTCATCGGAAAATTCTTTGAGATCCACGCATGTTGCATGTTTGTCGTAAATTCCGAGCACATCGTCAGCTGACATGGCCGCTGAAACCCCGATGGCTGTGCCGATGGGAGCCCACACGAGCTGGAAGCCGAAGGTGTTCTGTAAGGGGTTCTTGTTGGTAATGTGTGAAAGAGATTCAGTGAAGGTGCCAACGCCCATGCCGGTGAATGCTCCAATGCCCTTTTGAAGGAGGTTGGCTTGGTTTTGTATCACATTCTTCATGATTGGAGTGCCGCCCATAAATGATGCAAGCCCAGAGAGGATACAGATTCCTAGCACTCCGAGTTTTCCGAGAGTTTTGGTTTTCTTGACGATGTCTGGATCCGGTGTTGTATCTTCGACTCCTGCTACCGCTTTCCGGATTTATTTTCAGTATTGTCTATGACGATTCTGCTTATTAAAACGAATTGTGTGGTTTTAAGGGCAACGTGTTGGTGGCACCAGTGCCCGGGGCGCCTTGGGTGCCTCCACGAAGTCTTCAAAGTGAAAACGAGTTGCGTACAGGGGCTCTGGGTCGGACTTTAGCGGGTAGACAAGAAATCAAATTTGCATGATGAGCATAAACGCCACCAACAACGTATAAATCGCCAACGCCTCCGCCAACACCACCGGCACCATCGACTTACTAAACACCTCCGGCTTATTCACCAAAGCACCCACCATCGACGCACCAGCCCACCCAATCGCAATCCCCGCCACAAACCCACCAAGCCCCACCGTCAACGCCGCCGCCAACCCCGTAAACGCCGTCCCAATCACCACACGATCCAACCCCATCA
>JABXGU010000700.1 GCA_016550415.1 archaeon
ACCAATGAGGACCGGATGAGACATATAGAGCCTCATCAAATATAGTGCCATTTGTCACCCAAACACTATTACTATTAACTCCAGTTTGATAATACTCCGCAGGAATCTCCACAATTGCATACTCCCTAGGCATACGAATCTCCCCGCTAAATATACTATCCGGGCAATCCTGATAAAGAGTTATCTCACAACCATCTATAGTCGTTTCGTAGCCATCAGCGTACTTTAAAATAACTTCCATCTTCACCCTTAATTATATCATATTCTCGAACTTTTTTCAACAAAACCACCATTCTTCTAGCAATATACCTAACCACTCCAGATTCGCTTTTCTTTGAGATTTGAGCTTAATGTGCTCACAATTCGACAGGTCTGGGCAAGAATCGCATAGCCTATCACACCGCCAGCAGGGGCATAAATAGTTACTCTCACAATCCCAACACTCTGAGTTGCACTCTCCTACCAAAGTAAAATTCTCGGCACACTCCAAACACGCTAGTGTACCCCAATAAGGACATAAGTAACTTAAAGCCCATTTGGGCACGCCTAAACTCTGTATAGTAGACTCAGCAAGGTTAGTCAGTCCTCCTTGGTAGAATCTACTTGAATAGCCGGCGCCCATTTATCTAGCCATTCTCTAAAAACCGGTTCATACGTCACTCCTACTCTAGATTCCTGTGGTTTCCCGTCAATAAAAATAATGTAAGTTGGAACGGCTCGGACATAGTACTCCGCTGCTGCCTGTGGGTACTTTGAAGCATCCACAACAGCGAATTTAAATTGTCCTTTGTACTCCTCAGCAAGCTTGCCGATAATAGGATCCATTCTGTGACAGGCCCCACACCAAGGAGTGTAGAAACAGACCACAACTGGAACGTCTGAGTTTATTACATCTGAGAATTTTTCTTCATTCATCTTTCTGCCAAGACTTCCACATGTTAATTGTAGCGCGCCAGTACCTGAACTTCTTCAGTCGAATCCAGGTGGCGAGCAAGGTTATCTTCACCAAGTCTTTGTAGGAAATATCCCAACCACCTTCCTCATCCGGGCGTCGAATGCTTATACCGTTGGGAATATCTCCGCAGGCGCCAAAACCTGGGTCTACAAATACCACATCTATTAGGTGACCAGCTACTTTTACTTCATACTCATAGTCATTTATCTTTTTCATCCCAAACCCCTTCTTTGTTAACAGATAGCAAAATAATCCTTCAGAATTGGATCATACCACTCAATCTTTAAGATATCATGAGCAGGGATAACATATCTATCCTTTCCTTTGGTCTCAAGAAACCCATGCTTTTGGTATAAGGGGAGCATTCTCACAATTGCCCAAGCACCCCCAAACTTCACCGCCTGGCACTTTTCCTCGCCGTGCAGAATGTATGTTATGGTCACTGTAACAGAGGGTTCTTCATAAAGCTTGATACCTTGTGAGCGGAGGTACCATTTAGGTGAAAGTAGTTTGAAAAGTAAATGGTTGAGCCACTGCTTAATCTTCCTCATCCCAAAACCTCCTCGGCACTCCTGCCCTCCAAGGCAGAGATTCGTACCATTCCTTAACTAACTCCTCTCCATACCATTCACAAGACAGTTCCCAAGCAGCTTCTCGGCTCAGCTTGTGATCTTGGTGACAATCTCTGCACAACCAAAAGGAGTTGTACTCATGGAAAATTAACCCCCGTTTTTCAAATGACCAACCTTGAACATCGCCCCGCGACACAATTCCCTCGTGAAGGTCGAAAATATCCATAGAACAATACGAGTCAACTAACCTGCGGTGCCAGCTACCGCAGCATACACAACCCCAACCTCGATGTAACCCAATCTGCTCGCCAAGGAAGAATCGCCATTGAATAACGTTTTTCCTATTTGATAAGTTAGGGCCCTGGCTGTGAGTGGCTGGATCTAAAACTTCCCTCACTCAAAAGTCTCCTTTCGACGGGCATCGGTTCTGGAAGGAACACCAATTACACCACCACCCCTGGTTGCAAGGGGCATAGGGTCCCTCGGCATCCATTAGACTCCGAGTGTACTCAACCTTTTCCCAATAAGCGTCGCATTCGTCCTTTGTGCGGGCGCTGGTTAGGAACTGAACGGTTTGGTCACTCTTCACCATCACCCCAAAGCCTACATGTCTAACCCCTGTCAAAGCAGCGTAGGCTGTTAGCTGCTGATCTTCGTGTACCTTGGATTCATCATAAGGCTTATTTGAGGTTTTCCAGTCAATAATGTATTCAACCGAGTTGAGCTCGCCTCTCCAGTCAACAACTCCCACAAACCCATTTTTCTTCTGCCTTCGCTCTACTTCCATTGTCTCGACTCCGTTTCCAAACTTCTTCCCTAACAATTCAATCATTTTCCTAATCAGAACACTATCACGAATGAAAATGGGATTGATGAGTTCAGCTTTCTCAACATGACCAAAACCCGGAGGGGGCTCCAGCTCAATACTTGCTAGTTCGTTATTGAGGTTAGTTCTGAGTGTCTTTTCCCAGTACTGATTGCCTTGCCAATGGGAAGCCAGCGCAGCATGGACAGCTCGACCTTCTGCGAAATCGGCGTTTGATTCTCTTTGGTATTTCAGAACATAGGCAGCGTACCATTGGTAGGGACACCGCTCGTACATTGAGATTTGGCTATGGCTTAAATATC
>JABXGU010000701.1 GCA_016550415.1 archaeon
AATGGTTCGGGTTCTTGACCTTCAGGTTGAGATCTAAGTCAGAACTGGCGTCAATTATTGATTCCCAGTTCCATGTCGTGCTCCTCTTGAGTTAGTGAGAAGAAAAAGCGAACATTTAAATATTTGTTCAACTAGAAAATAAATGGGAAAGTTTAAAAGGTTATCGATGAGATACGCGGCGAATAGCACCTTACCCCGCTAGATATCTTGACACTCCAGGTTCCTTTTTGAACCTCTTGGTCACCTTGAAACACTTAGACTCTGTAGACAAGATGCTGAAAAGGCATCCTAAACTTCCCTAACTATATATTAGGAGAAGATTGTATGACGGAAGAAAATTCCTCGATCCATGAAAAACATCGGCAATTCCAAGATTCGCAGGAACACCGCCCTTGTCCTGACTGCGGTGAACGGGCCGCAATCCGAGATGAGAGTCGAGGAGAACTCGCCTGCGCGAATTGTGGGTTAGTTCTAGATGATAACACGATTGATTCCGGTCCAGAATGGCGAGCTTTCACTACTGAAGAACGTGATAAACGCGCTCGCACCGGAAGTCCCATTAATTATGCTCTGCAAGATCATGATCTCAGCACTATGATTGACTGGCGCAACCGTGATGCCGCGGGTCGTCAGATCTCCTCTAACCGACGCGCTGAAATCTATCGCCTCCGAAAATGGCAGCGTCGATCGCGCGTCCATTCAAGTATTGAACGTAACCTCGCTAGTGCAATGAGTGAATTGGACCGCCTGAGTAGCCAACTCGGTGTATCCCGCACTGTGAAAGAAACTGCCGCAGTGATGTATCGACGAGCCCTTGAACGTCGACTCATCCGTGGCCGAAGTATCGACGCAATGATTGCTGCAGCCATGTACGCGGCCTGTCGGCTTCGCGAGGCTCCTTGTACCCTTGATGAAATCGCTTACCATAGTCGCATCAACCGAAAAGAACTAGGCCGCTGTTACCGCTTACTCCTACGTCGACTCGATGTACGGATGCCAGTTTCACAACCTGCCAACTTCATTCCGCGATTCGCCCAAAGCTTGGACTTGAGCAATCGTGTACAGCGCCGTGCTGTCAAAATCCTTGAAGATGCCCGATTGAAAGGCATCACCGCTGGCAAAGATCCCACTGGTCTAGCAGCATCAGCATTGTACATCTCAGCAATCATGGAAGGTGAACGCCGAACCCAACGCGAAATTGCGGAAGTTGCCCATGTCACTGAAGTTACTGTCCGAAACCGGTACAAAGAGCTCGTCCGCGAACTCGATCTCGCTGTAGAATTTTAGTTTCCTAGCTGCAAGCTAGACTAAAATAACTGCACGCGAAAAGAGTGAGCGGAGGCTAGACTTTTTTGTACAAACCTATTCGCTTTGAAGACCTTCCCCATAAAGAACTACTGAAAATCATCGATATGTATGCGAAAAACTGGCTAGCCATAGATGGTACGTGGTTTTTAGCTGCCGAAAAAAGGTATGATATTGAGACAGCTATTGAACTAGATGCCGAGTCTTGGCGTGTCTTTTCTCCAATTGAAGCAAAACGGATTATGAATGAAATAGGGATTCAACCTAATTCGGGCTTAGATGGATTAAAAACGGCTCTTCAGTATCGCGTCTATGCTCGATTGAACAGACAGTCTATTGAAGATGTTGATGAGACCTGTTTTGTTTTTCGTATGGAGAAATGTCGCGTTCAAGATGCTCGGAAGCGAAAAGGGTTACCTGATTTCCCCTGTAAATCTGTGGGCATAGTCGAATACTCTGAATTTGCTCGAACAATCGATTCTCGGATTAATACCAAGTGTATTGGCTGTCCACCTGATGCGCACCCGGATGAATGGTGGTGTGCCTGGGAATTTTCAATATCAGAATAACGCTCAGTTTCACTCATTGAATGTACAAAATATCATGGATTAAAAATGTGCCATTAGGAACTAGTCACAAATTCAGTTATAAGTACCTCTAGCTGACATGGCTTTAGTGCATTTGCATTGAAGTCTGGTCGAGCAACTTCTAAGTTACTTGAGTCCAATTCGCTTTGTGAATTTAACGAGGACGAATATTACAACGGCAACAATGAGAAAGGTAATGAGTTCACTGATGAATAATGTTGGATTAAAGGCGAGTGGATAGGCACTTGGATTAAGTAATACTTGGTCGGGTGTTAGTAGACCAAATGCTAATAGGACGACATTGATGACCGGTGTTATCCATGCAGTCACTAAGGCTTGTACGAGTCTTCCTAGATATAAACCCATTATGAATGCTACGGCAAGACCCATGACTTTGTATTGATCCAGAAATTCCTTGAATTCCTGCCATAATCCTTTCTTTTCTGGTGGTGGTGGAGGTGGGGGAACTAAGGCTTCTCGGATTTGTTTGAGTTCTTCTAACATCTGTTCATTGGTTGACAATCCATCACATCCGTGTGGTTGAATTTCTCCCGCTGTCTTTCTTACTAAAAATGTATGGGTGACCCTATAGGAGGTATTTAGGATTCTTCTGCTCAGGTTTGGGTAAAGGTTATACAGGGGGAGCCTGCACTACTCTCCACGCCTATTGGACAAGTGATGGAAA
>JABXGU010000702.1 GCA_016550415.1 archaeon
GAAGTGCAATGTCCACTAATTGTTCTCTTGTAAGTTCGCGTTCTGCTAGTAAACGGTGAAGCTCAATAAGTTCAGGCTCAAGTGGAACAGATGTTCCCTTGCTGGGTAGCCGTTTACGACCAGTAAGTGTTAGATACCGGATAAGACGTGGAGTGCCAAAGAGAAGGGTGTCGAAATCGCGACTTGCTGTGGCCCACACGTCTCCTTTCTGTGCCATAAATGCTGCCTGTGCCTCACCCTCACAGGGAGCCTGAACATATGGAATACCTAGATAAAGTAAGACCTGTTGGGCTTCCTTCGCCATTTCACGAGTCAGGCGTCCTGTACTAACTGCCTTAGACCATGCAGTCTTCATATCTCCTCTAGCAATAGCTTCACGATACTCGTGCTCTGCCTTCTGTCTTTGAGTTCGACGTTTTTGTATTTCTCCAGATTTCAATTCGGGAGGTTTTCCATCAAATACAAAGACAAGTTTCATATTGTACTCAGTGATCAACCGTGTCGTCCTGTAAAGCAACCCCACCAAATGAGAAGTAACACGACCCTGCTGATCCTTAAGAGGTACTCCTTGAGGTGTCCGAATTAAGGCAAGAAATTGATGGAGCTGATTTGCAGCATCCACAGCAAAGGAGCGGCCACGTAATGCCTCCAATGTTAAGATCTTTTTAGGTACGAGTGATCCCAGCTTGACACCCATTCGAATCATCTACCTCCTCTCGTACCTCTAAAAAAATTTGACGCTATCACTCAAATAAATGTTAGAAAAATAACTGCATAAGTACGGTAAAGCATTGAAAGAAAGCGTATGAGCCAGAGTACCTTTTCTCCACTCAAATAATTAAATAAAAAAAGAGAAGGGAAACGACCTACTGACCTAAGTCGTGGTCGTTCTATGCAGCTTCACCGGGAGCGATAATGCCCGCAATCAACACCAGCAATGCTGGCAAGAAACCAGCAAGGAATAGACCAAGAATGCCGGTGACGATTAGACCTGTCTTGTGTGCAGAGGGCTCACCCTTCCATCTGAACCATAGGATCATGAAGATTAATCCGAAGATTCCCATGACGAAGTACAATGCAACCATCATGAGAAAAACTGCGCCAACAAGGGCCCAGAGAAGCGGATCGAGCATGAAGACAGAAAGGCTCAGAAATGTCAATGCTCCAATAGCAAAGAAGACAATGAAGAAGATGAGCTGTAGGATTGCACCAACGAAGACAAGAGTCGAGGCGGTACCTTCATCAGCCATTTTCATAGTTCCTCCATAGTTTTTATTGATGTATCCCCTAAAGGGGATGCTAAGCGCAGCTTACATGTTTTTATAAAGCTTTGCCCAATACTCAAAATTAGACTTCGACAAGTTCCGTAAAAACAGTATAACTCTGCACAATTGTCTACTTTCTATATTTTTTGCGTGTAAAATAATGATTTAGACGCCTTTAAAGTAATCTTTTTCCCGATTCAAATCGAGTAATGGCATCTACTAAATTCTTAGGGTTGTCACGACGCTTTGCGGTTTCTCGCAGTGTTCTGACCAAATGGGGCATAACATTTTCAGATAGTCTAGCTTCATCAACAGCTTCTTGTCTCTTGGCATAAGTGGTGATAATCCTTCTACAGAGTTCAAGTTTCTCGTCTGTGAAAATGGGGTCAGTATCCAAGATAGAACCACATACAATAGCGAGGTCTTGTAGATATGATCCGACATAGCTTTCTTCGAAGTCAACACCAAAGAGGTCTTGTTTGTTGTAGATGAAATTTCGTATTCGTGCATCACCTTTAAGCAGGACATTGTCTTCGGAGCGATGGAAGGCTGTGTGATATTTAGTGAACCAGTTTCCTAGAAGGATTCCATATTTTGGTGATGGGTCGTCTGTGATTACGTCACAAAGATTCTTTCCTTGGATAAATTCCATTAGTATTACATCTGCTGTGGTGCCTATAACTCGCGGAACAGAAATTTGATGGCTATATGCATCTCTTAGTATGCAGGTTTCATGGGCAATTCCAGTTTCCTGGTACCATTTGGCAACAATGTCATGGGTGGTTCTCTCGGCAGGAACGATGCCAGTGATATGAAAAACCTGGTTCCGTCTGCTTAGAAGACGATTACTCGTTTTGATTGTGAAATCTTCACTTATGATTGCCCGGATAGCATTCTGCACAACCAATGGTACATTATCCAAGGACATTCCCATGTTATGCTCCTAATTTGCTGATATGCTATATTTAGACAACATGTATTTGAAGGATGTTCTCCATACCCAGTTTTAATTCTTGATTCAAGCCTCATAACAGATTATTCAGTAGAACTGAAATTAGGTGAATGCCGATTGACAAAAAATGAGAAACTTCTTGAAAGTCTAACCCCGCGGGCAAAACTTTGGTTCGAAATAGATGGTGAGATGATACTGGGTAAGGGTGGGGCGTTACTATTACATGCTATTGAAGAAAATGGATCTATTAGCCAAGCTGTGAAGTCGTTGACTGCTGAAGCTTTTGGTGAATCTGGACCACCATCCTATCGTTTTGCTTGGGGTTATTTACGTAAAGTGGAAAAACGGCTTGGCGCTGCTATTGTTGAGAAACACCGTGGTCATCGAGCGGGAACGGGAGGTACGGCACTTACAATGCTGGGTCGCAGATTACTGCAATATTATGAAGAACTTGAGCAACGAGTTGAAGATGTACTAGCAACAGGCACAAATAGTCAGCGGGGGAGTGGTTCTACTTGAATAAGCAACTATTAAAGTGTGCCCTGTCTAATTAATTCAAGTATACATTGTGTTGAATGTTGTAGGGGTTGGAACCTTGTTCAGTGGAATTCCTGATGAAGAAAAACGCTTCACAGCTGTATATAAGATAGTGACTCTAGGAGAGCCAGCAGTCGGTAAAACTTCACTTGTGACCAAGTATGTTACAGGACGATTTGACCGGGATTACCGAAGAACCTTGGGTATTGATATCAGCACATATGATAGCAAAATAGATGACAAACTGTTCAAATTACTTATCTGGGATTTAGCAGGACAGGATATCTTTGTGGATTTGCGAACTCGATACTGCCAAGGTGCATCGGGTGGAATCGTTGTTTTCGATTTGACTCGACCACAGACCTTTGAGGTTGTTCACGATTGGGTGGAGGCGATGCGAAGATCTGTGGAATATGATCCAGTTCTTGTTTTACTTGGTAACAAAGCAGATTTGACAAGTAATAGGAAAATATCTAAAGAACAAGGTGAGGCTCTTTCGAAGGAGTTGGGAATAACAGCTTACCGAGAAACATCTGCTAAGACTGGCATGCAAGTTACTGAGTGCTTCAACACCCTTGCTCGTTTAATGTATAAGCAGAAGCAAGTTCAAAAAGAGAACAAGTGAACTGAGATTTAGCAAATAGTAACCGTTTTTTGCCATGTTGAGATTCTCTCAATAACTCTGTTTCTTAGATATTAGTACAATAAGGAGAGGCGAAAGTTTTTCTCTGGGATTTACGGGAAGAGTAGTAATGTGGAATGTTTCTAAAAAGCTTCCAAGTCCTCTAATTGTAGTCATCCAACGGCAATAATAGTACCAAGAGGATATGGAGGAGAATATTATGGCAGTCAAAATTGCTCATGCAAAGTTTCAGCTTCGATTAACCCTTTTGATTATACTGGTTGCGGCGTCTTCCATTACGCCAATAATGGTTCAAAATCTGAGTCTTGTAGAAACTCAAAATCAACCTCCCGGAATTTTTTCTGATCTTGTATCGTCTCGTGTGGGAATGAATGACCCGACGCTGCCTAGCTCCAAATTCAGTGCAATGGATGCAATTGGTACACATACAATTCTCGTTATATTAGTCAGGTTCACGGATCAAAGCAACACATTCTCACGAACCGAGGTAGAAAATGTCGCAATTGGTGACCTCAACGACTACTACCAAGAAGCCTCCTTTGGTTTAACCAGTGTGATAGGTGATACCACTCCTTGGATTGACCTAGGTCATCCACGTGAATACTACGTAGACAAAGTGGGTACACAAAGTGATCCAAAGTTCGAATTAGTTTTGGATTCACTTAATGCAGCAGACTCCTATGCAGATTTTTCTAGTTATGATGGAGTTACAATCGTACATGCTGGTCGAGGCCAAGAAATGAGCCATGATTGGCATGATTATTGGTCATGCGAATGGTGGACTACTACTCCTTCGGGCTTTGGAACATGGGATGGAAAAATCATATCCCGTGCTTCAGTGAGTCCTGAAGAGGGGGAAATCGGAAATGCTGCATATGTGGGGGTAATAGCACATGAATTCGGTCATGACCTTGGACTTCCTGATCTTTATGATGTAGATTACATAACTGAGTTTGTGGGTCATTGGTGTTTGATGGCGAGAGGCTCTTGGAATGGTCCAAGTGGTGTGGGAGAAAATCCAGCGCATATGATGGGTTGGTGTAAGAAAGAGCTGGGGTATGTGAATGGTTCCCAACTAGTGGATGGGTCTTCAGGTTTCATTGGCACCATAGATCCCCTAGAACAATCCACAGCTGGTGTGCACTTGGTCATGATACCTGTCACTTCACAGCAATACTATCTGATTGAGGTTCGCCAACAGATTCTCAATGATCAGTATTTGCCAGAGAAAGGTGTCTTACTCACTTATGTCGATGAATCCTTGGACTCGGGTCATGGCATAGTGCAAGTTATTGATGCACACCCAGGTACTGCGACAAAGGATGATGGAGCATTTGATTTGGGAGCTGGTGAAGTTGATACTTACATGTCATCTCATGGTCAATTCACAATGATTTTAGAATCAACAGATGGAAGCTCTTATGATGTCACTCTTTTACGTGCTTACGCATCCTTTGATAATCCCCTAGATGGAAGTGCCATACTAACTCCCAACTTCACTATTTCTTGGACTGGCTCATCTGCATCAGGCATCGATCACTATGAGCTGTATCTAGATGATGTGCAAATATACAACGGTGGGGGAACCAGCCATCCCGTGACAGGAGTTCCAGCAGGGCTTCACAATGCAACCCTTGTTATGGAGCTATCAGGCAGTGGAAGGCGACTGACAATTCAATCCAATTTCGTTGTCGACCTAGTAGCACCCACCATCCAAACAGTGACACACACACCCACAACACCAGGATTTGGCGATTACGTCTATGTCATTATAACAGCAACAGATGACACCTGGATTGCCAACGCATCTGTTTTCTACCGCCGAGGAACCGACCCCATATGGTATCAAATAGATATGGTTAATATTGCAGGCTCTCAGTGGCAAGGAATTCTTCCTTACTTCTTCCTTGGGGTTACCGTAACCTATTATGTGAGTGTCACAGATGCAGGTGGACGGACAGTCATCAATGACAATGCTGGCGATTACTATAATTTCACTGTTAGCGGCCTTGGATTAATCATATGGCTTATTATCGGTGGAATAATCATACTAGGCGTTTGTCTTTACATTAGTAGACGCCGCGGAAAATCAACAAAACAAGAATGGACACAACCAGAACCATCACCAAAGCCAACACCCACAACATACCCAACCTCAAAATACCCCTCAACTAAAGAAGCAACCGGAACAGGTAAAGCTGGTTTTTGCTATGTTTGCGGTGCTCCACTATCTCCTGGAGCAGATTTCTGTGGAAATTGTGGTGCTAAAAACTAGCTTATTTCATTTGTCTCTGAATATGAGATTACTCGGTTGATGCTTATATTCAGGGAAAGCTATCTGATTAGGGGAATCACTGCAGGAGCGTATCTATTGAGGTCCTCCATTGTTTCGACCATGGGTGCTAGGAGACCTAGTTTGCCTGCTGTGGAGCTGATATCGGTTTTTATTCCTGTGAATTCTATGGCTGTGATTGCATCTCCTCCTGCTCCGTAGATTTTGAGCTTGCCATTGCGTTTTCGTACGAGTTTCATGAATTTTTTGAAGTGGTCACCAAGGGTTTCGAAGCGGTTGATGTTGAAGGGGCAGCCATTGATGATGAGAAGCTGACTACCCTTAATCTTGTCTGCATAATATTGGACTGTGTCAGGTCCAATGCCTTGGACTTCGTATTTGATTTTGCTTTGGGGTTTGAGTGTGTGGAATATTAGTTTTTGAGGTGTTTGTTCGATGAGGTCTTGTGCGATGTAAATTCTGTCGGGGTCATAGTATTTCTCGAATTGTTTCATTTCGTTGGAACTTATGTTTTTGAAGAATCGTTCCTCTGTCGGTCCAAAGTTAAGTGAAGGATTCTGGCTTTTCAGAAATACAAGGCTGAGTATGGACCCGGTTATGAATTTAATATTTTCATGTTTCGTGTAGAGTCGCAGAACATCGAGATAATCTGTTACTTTTGCCCCAAAAAGGGCAACAACTACCTTCTTGTTTTTGTTTATTTGTTCGTTAATTTTTGCGTATTTTATCATCTCTTCTGCGAAGCTCCTAGACGGGAAGACAGGAATTCCTCGCCTTTTCAGTAATGATGGAAGTGCCAGCATGGATGCGTCTTTTTGGGTGCTTCCACGATGGGCGCTGGCAAAGGCATCTTGTACATAGCAAACCCGTTGTCCTGCAAGTCGAAGCTTTTCTATAAGTCGAACCGGGGGTGTATCGAAGAGATTGTGTGGAACCTGTGTTTCCCATGGGGCAAAGCGAAGGTTATTGCTTAGAACATTTTTGCCCTGGGTGAGGTCATTGAATTGTGTTAGACCCCAACAAGTTTCACTGAATACGTATTTCCATTCGAGGAATTCCTCAGCATACTCCTTCTGTAGAATCCGATTCAAGAGACGTGCATGGGCTATAAGTGGATAGAAATCTACTTTACCTGGACGAGACTGATGGGCACCATCGCTGACAGCAACTGCACCTGCTTTTCGAAGCTCCACGGTTGTATGTAGAGCTTCACGGATTCGACGTTCACCTAGAATTGTATTGGCATCCGACATTGGTGAATTAATATCAGTTCGTTTAATGACAATTGGACTGCCGCCGATGTATTCATAGCCTTTTGCCCACGCCTCATCAAGTTTCTCTAAAAACTGACGCAACAGATTCACCCCTTGATGAAAGCGGATACAGACTGAAATATATCTTTCCTAGCAACACCAAGTCAGACTTTTTCAGAAGATTCTTTAAAGTTCTGCACTATTGAAGAATGAGTTTGAAAGCGGCGAAGTAGTATGATCCCAGCTAGAACTGTTATTATTCCAATCAGCCGTAGATAGGAAAATGGAAAGACGAGAAAACCGTCAAGAGGAAGGAAGAGGATATCACCAAATACGAGGACAGCAATTACTATGGGAACAAGGGTAGATAATGAATTGTTTACAGGTAGGGCAACGGAGGCACGACGTCGAGAGTATGCACATTGAAGGAGGAAGTATGCTACAATTGAACTTACTACATAAAGCCAGAATGACATACGTGTGATAAGGACGAAGATGCAATGGAGATTGAGGATTTGGAAGAAACCAAGAACTTGAATTACTTCAATGGTCATAGCCTTCAGAAAAATGGTTGCCACACCATAGAGAATGCCAGCCCCAAGTGCAAAGAATAACTCCTTATCGTGGGCTGATCTCCTCTGGCTTGAACCGAGTGCAACAAGTAATCCGACAAATACCAAGGAAATAATTGTAGATGTTACGTACCAGAAAATATCATAGGATACAATAACTCGTTCTTCTGCAGCGAAGCTTAACATTACAACACCAGCTAGGAGGGATCCGATTCCTATCCACTCCAGGCGGCCAATCTGCTCTCCCCATAACCAGACACAGATTATCACCACGACCAAGATATTGATGTTTGTCAAGGGTTTAAGCAGACTAACATCAGCGCCAGCGAATGCCTGCCATCTGAGTAGAGCACCGCACACTGCGAGAATACCGCCAAGTAGCCATAATGGCGTAGTGAAGATGGCAAATAGTAGCCTGATATGCTTTTTGTAAAAAGCCCGTGGTGTCAGCTCTGGTAGGCCATCCAGACTTTTCCGTTGAAGAGAATGACCAATTCCTGAAAACACGCCACTTATCAACGTAAGTAATGCTGCAATCGCAAAAACCAATTTGACACCTCAATCAGAAATTAATAACGAATTCTCTGATTAATCGGAAAAGCCTTTCCAAACTATGATGCCAAGTTCTACGAAAGCCTTAAAGGATTGGGAAGGAGTCAGTGTCGCCAAGTCACCATTGATTGTGGTTGAAAAAAATGTGGGCAAGCCGTCGTCAGCTTGGCTGGATTATTTCAGTGATTTTACTAGTTACAATCATTGTGTTCCTCATTTACCCCTACGTTTTTGTTGGTACACCCTTTGCCACTCTTTTCAATGACATTGAAATCTCTGTCGTAGTTGTCTTATTTTCAGGTATGTTCTTTTTGCTTCTTTTACTCCTTTACCTTGGTTCCCGTTAGGCGCGAAACTTGTGAAATAGCAGTAAAGGATAATAAGGCAATCTAGCTTAGGAGGATATTGGAAGCTAAAAGAGATTTGCCAATCATTTAGGAAGCAGGACTAAATGAAACATAAACCTAAGAGAGATTCATTCGGTGATTTGGTAGTTGAAGCTTCACTTGAAGAGATTGCCAAAGGAGCAAGGCGGGTTATCGGTTCTCGAATGAAGGTAATAGAGGGAAAAGGGGGAGTGCGAATTTTTTCTGATGATACTGACACTTGTCCGCTTCAAGTAGTTGCTACTCCTTTAGCAGAGGGCATATACCGTCTCGATGTTGGCAGTAAATGTACCATGAAGAATTGTGATTATTTCGGTGAATGTGCCCGTCTGGATGCACGAGCTGCAAAGACACTTGAAAGAGTTATGACAGAAATACTTGGCACACCGTTAGGTGTGAGTGAAACTAGGGTGTGGACACCGGAACGAGTCAAAGATGATGAGAGATTACGTCGGATAATTGATCGAATTATAGATGAAGGACCCTAATATCCCCTGGTTGTACATTAATCGGTTAAACGAGAGTGAAACAATGAGTGATTCAGAGGTTGAATGGGATGTGCCGTTGGGTGCTAAGAAGAAAAAACCTTGGGGATACGAAAGACCACTTGGCAGGTTTCAAGGCGTTTTTATTAAGGAACTCTTTTTTCAAAAGGGAAAGTCTAGCTCATTTCATTATCATGAAGAAAAAGACGAATTTTTCTACCTTGTCCGAGGACACCTTAAGGTGTTGCTTGAAGATCAGGAAGTAGTCTTGAACCCTGGTGACACACTTCA
>JABXGU010000703.1 GCA_016550415.1 archaeon
AGTTCTGTGCAACGTCTCTCCAATATGGTCATGAACCCAAAATTAGAGCCAATTACTGTTATTACTGGCCATCGACTCGGTCCAGTGAATAATCCTATTCAAGCATTCAATATCTATGCAAAGCACTTTGACACACGAGACAAACGAATCCTAGGCGCACTCGAAGCTCCTCTTACCCTTGATCAGTTAATTGATTGTAATATCTTCTACTCGGAATTTTCCTTCCCTATCCTGCGCTTCTTTGAAAAAATTATTCTTGAAAAACATCTAGCCCTATTACAGGAGCAAGGATATGTCACAGAGAATCCATCCGGAACATGGTGTCGCCTAGAAAACAAAGATATGAAAAATAGCAGCTGATAATTTATACAAAGTGAAGATGCCAAATGAAAAAGCAAAGTATGCCAATAAAAGGGATACTATTTGATTGGGGTGGTACTCTCGCTGATTGGACTTTTCCTGGTACAGTAGAGGATTTTCTAGTCGAATGGAGGGCACAGTTACGCAAGATGTTGCTTCAACATGGCTACAATGTCGATTCTAAAGAACTGGAATCGGTTGGTCTCCGAATTAGTCATGCTAACAAAATTCTCCAAGAACAGGCTTTAGTTGAAATCACGCAACTATTCCTTAACCAATGTGTGCTTCATGGAGTTGGCATCTTTGATGGCAAAATAGTTGAGGAAGCTGATGCGGCTATGACCAACTTAGCTTTGAAGTACACGCATCTCACTCCTGATGCAATGGAAACAATTCCAATTCTTAAATCCAAAGGAATTCACCTTGGCATCCTCTCCAATGCAAGCAACCCTTTGATGATAAGACATGTGGTTGATGAAGCCAAACTAACTAGCTACTTCAAAGCCATTATTATCTCTGCTGACCTTGGTCTCCGTAAACCGTTCACAAGTCTCTTCTCATTTGCACTTAGGAAATTAGGAACCTCCGCATTGGAAACAATAATGGTGGGAAACGACCTATGCGCAGACATTCAAGGTGCTGAAAAAGCAGGTCTTCGCACAGCCTTTATTACACGAATGCCAAAAAACGTCAGCTGCCAAGAAACAATTACACCCACGTACACTATATCAAAAATCAGTGACCTTCTCAGTATCATAAACAAGACAACTTAGTGAAACACTGAGATTATGTTCCATAACCAGTATAATTTTGCTAATCTTTAGGTGCAGGAGACCATCGGGTAAATAGTGGCTCATCTTGTATATAGGGACGCCCAGTTATTAGGGCAATCTCTGCTTTAGCTAGTTCAAATCCAATGTACGTAGCATGGTCTAGACGTGAAATTGTCTCATGTGCAAGAATCGCAGCTAAGATCTGTTTAGCTGTTCCAGCTGCAAATACAGCATCCGGAGTCTCTGCCCCGACGCTAGGATAGTGTCTAGCAACTAAACACTGCTTCTGACGGTCTATATGGAAAGTGAAGTATCCTGAGGGATCCAGTTTATGAGTCAGAGCGGTATCCGAAACATCCTGGGTAGAGACATCTTCTAGTTCAGAATATGGATTTTCTGGGAACCGCTTTGTTTTCAGAAGCAATAGGTCGATTCCAAGATCCTTAGGATGAGCTTGTCGTCGTTGCGCTAGATACATCATTTGGGATGCACGGTAGAGTTCCCAGACGGAGCCCCTTGTCTTCTGGCTAGCTTCAGTGGTGAGAAGAAAAGTGGCACCAATTTCAGTAGCAATGCCTGCCAAGACCGCATTTGCACCTGGTGTATCTGCATCAAGTAGCTCAGTCACATTTCCTATGCCCATAAGTAGGGGGATATTGGGTTGTTCTTTGGCAAAGGTCGTGTAGGCTTGAATAGCCTGGGTTAAACCGGGCGTTATTATTGGGTCACAAAGTGGATCGGCAATAAGCGTGGTGTAACCGAGTTTTTCAGCAATTCTGAGATTCTCTGTAAGTAATTGTACTCGGTCCTTGACGGCCTTTGGTAATGACTGTCCTGATTGGGCAGCAGGAATTACAGTGAAGGCGGCATGTTTTCTAAGTTGAGGAGGTATCTTGGTCATGTTATCTTGGTCCAGACTAATAACAAAGGTTGCACCTGCCTCTATACCGGCAATCAGTTCTTTAGGGTCGGTCGAATCTATACTGATAGGGATTGGGACTGCTTTTCTGACTATTTTGATAATATGGCTAGCAGCTTGAGAATCTGGGATATTTGCTATCATTCCAATATCGATTATATTGGCTCCAGAACTGTAGAAGTAGCTAGCTAGCTGGCACAATTCTTGGTCAGTTTTTTGTGGTGCATCTATGATTTCTGCAATAATTCGCATGGGGTAATTGGGACCAGCAAATAAGCTTTGGCGACCTTTATCTATACAGATTGTTTTTGGCTCATGTTTGCCTGGTAGAGGACCTTTTTCTGCGGCATCCAACTCTTTCAGCGCTGAATTAGTTCTTTCTTCTGTGATTATGTAATCTGCTGGTTCTGTGGTTGAGAGTGATACTTGTCCTTGCGCGATCAAATTCAGTAGAATTGGGAGATCAGCTGCATGGCGTGTTCCCTTATATGATGGAATCTTTGTTGCCTCCCTCACAAGAATAGTGTCACCAGAGACCATGCCGGGAAGAAGGATAAGATCATAATTACCAATTGATTTCTGTTTTCCTAGTTGTGCTGCGACGTATTTGGGATGGAGAAAAGCTGCAACAGTTTGAGGGAGAACAAGGACGTCGCAGAAATGATTAAGAGCGATTGTTTGTGCAGCATGCCGAATAAGGGGTTCAGCTAAATGTCCCGTTACCAACAATATTCTCATATTATTTTTCCTCCTTACTCAAGTCTCTAAATGACTGGTATATGTTGAAGAGGGATCTCTTTGAATTGTATTTGCAAGTCTGTCTATGTATCCCATACTGTTTCGCTGATTGGTTGGTCAGGAATGCCCTGAATCTTAGTGGGTCCACCTGTCAGGTTGATTAGTCGACTCGAACTCCAAGTTGCCAGCCATTCTAACAACTCTTTTGCAACCAATAGCTTTTCCCGTTTAACAGGTGTTGCAGCGACATCTTCTGTTAACTCAGGTTTCGAATATTTTCCTATAGTGTCTCCAAGGTCCATTCCAATGAGTGCAATTGTCTTTGCATGAAGTGCCTCTGCAATAAAGACACAGCGATCCCCATCTGTGAATCCACCAAAATTTATTACTCCTGGTCGGGGTTCTGCTTGGGTAGAGCCTAAAATGGGGCAGTTCTGTTTAGCAATGTGAATCATTTTTGGTACGTATTTTTTGAGGGCTGGGATATTATCTCCATGAGCATGAACTATGACTACCGTACCCTCTTGTTGTGACTTAATAATGTCAGGTACCGCTCCATCTAAATCTGTGGCAACAATATTTGGTTGAATTTTCTGTTCTAGTAATGCGCTAGTGGCTCCATCTGCAGAAATCAGAATTGTGTTCTTTAATACATCAAGTTCTTTGCATGTTTCCAGGTTAGCTGAGAGTGATGGTCCTGCTCCACAAACCAAAACATTTCTTGACCTAACATGTTCCGCTAGCTTGGAGAGGGGAACTGCTCTACTGGCAATCATCTGGCTAAGGAGTTCTGCTGCGTTTTGATCCTCTTCAACACTATAGCCAAACCGGGAAACAATTGCTAAATATTTGGGCCACCAATCCGTGAGTTCAACCAAGAACATTGGCTCCGCTTAGGTTCATTTCTTCACTTTTGACCTGTGTTATTATTTTGAATATCATGTCGGGCTTCACCCATTGTAAGTGTCTGTTCTGCTACAAGGTCATGACGATGGATACACTCTTCATTTCTTTGAGTTAAGACTAATTCCATTTCATCTGGAAGATCAGGAAAGGTTTGGACAATATTGCCAATCATTAATCGCAATGCATCCTCAACAAAGCGCGGATTTGCAAGAGCATTAAGCACAACATCTGCTTCATCAGGCCGCTTCAATAACTCAAAGGATGCAGCACTCATCGCCTGTTCTACTACGCCAATTAGTCGAAGTGCATCAATTGAATATCCCTTAGGAATTTCCACCATGACAGACCCAATGCTACGTTGCATATGGCTTCCAATCGGTATTCCATCCACGATTTGTTGGGCTTGCCTTTTTTCGATTTTATGTTTATGAATAAGTTCATCCTCAGCAGTTTCACGTAATAATTCTTGAGCACAGGGACAAGCTGTTATGCCGGATACGGTAACACCAATCCAGCGGCGTGTAGCAATATTCCTTTCATCAGTTCGTTTCGCTATTGCCAGCGCCTTCATTGTGCAGGACTCATAGGTACGAATATCTGTCCTCGGTGTTTGACGTGCATAAACCACATCTGCGGCGGCATGCACTTCTGCAACTGTTGCATACTCATGGCGATTCAATTGCTCGTGGGCAATGTCTGCACAGAGATCCTCTAGTCTGTTAAGTTTCTCTGCGTATTTGGAGACAATCTCCACTGTAGCTTCATAACTTCGAGAGGGATGGATTCCCTTTTGATGTGCTGGAAGATCAACATAAACATCAAAGGTGGGTACAACAATCGCAGGTTGTTCTTCAAAGAAAATGAATTGAACTGGAACGCGTATACCCACTACACCCACTCGGCGAACTGACACCTCTATCTCAGGCTTCATTTTGTGCACATCAGGACGTGGCATCAAAGCAACTCCTTATATTTTGAACTTGAAATTCTAGACATGGTAAGCACTCTATATGCAATTAAAGGTTTTACTAAAATCAAAAGAAAAAATGAGACCATAACTTACCCAAATAAATAATATTCACTTTTAGAAGTTTCTATGCCAAATATGTTCTAATATATAATAAGATTTAAAAATTCATCGTCAATTTTGACACCGTAAAGAAATTAAAGGAATACATCGCTGTGCTTCATAGGTCAGGCTGGTCGGGTCTGCAAGGAGATATCGAGGAAAATAAGGTGAGGTAACTTGGATTACTCGTTGCTGCGATTCAAGTGGTCACTTCAGGCTCTTGCTTCACCTGCAGATATTCAGCTTGAACTTTTTCCCGATATTGATTTGAAGGTTGACGAGATGGCCATTGAGTTTGAGCAATGGTATGAGCTCATTAAGCGTCGTCGTTATTTTCTCACACCAAAACAAGCTGTCCTACTGGAAGACCTCAATAAACGCCTTGATGAAATAAGTGGGCCAGAAAATCTACACTATTGGCTGGAAGAAACACTCCGAACAGATGCGATCTGGGAGCAAATCCGAGATTTGGCGAAGCAGGCATTGCTTGCACTTGGTTGGGAGCTTGAAAATCCACTTAAGGCTAGAAGTCTAGTGTCATCGGGTCCAGCATAAATCCAGGTTCCCACTTTTTCCAAGCCAAATATACTGGATTGAGTAAGTTTTTCATTTAGTCTAGACATAGGATTTTTTGTAGAAAATATCGTATCTTGTTTAGTGGTAGATTCTATGACATCAATTCCATCGTTGTTAAACGGCATGGGTTTTGCAGCTAACCAAGTCTTTGAAACGATTTTAACCACTGTGGCACCAGATGGTTCACCAAATGCAGCGCCCATGGGTGTGTGGGTCAAGCCAGGTCTTGTTCTTGAGATTAGACCTTACCTAGAAACCCAAACTGCAAATAATCTCGAAGAAATACCTGAAGCTGTCATAAACATAACCGATGATCCTCGAAGTTTCTTCAGCACAGCTTTCAAGGAGGAAATTACAGATGTTGAAGCATTTTGGTTTGAACCTGCCAAACATGTCAAGTCACCCCAGCTTAGGGGCATGCTAGCTTATATTGAAATCAGCGTCAGACCTTCAAATGTGGGTCAGCCTATTCAGAATCCCAAGGGGTATGAGTGCCAAGTCCATCACGTTGATGCTCCAAACAGGTTGCCTGTAGTCTATTCTCGTGCTAGGTTTGCAGCAATCGAATGTGTAATACATGCAACCCGTATTCGTGCGTTATATGATGTGGATCCTATTGCCACGGAGAAACTATTCTCCAGCATTCAAGAATATGATTCCTTGGTGAAACGTATTGCTCCTGACTCCGTTTCATCTGGGGTTATTGATGATGTTATTCAAGTAATACAGAAGTGGATGTACTAACTATGGCTTCAAACATTAGCAAGGTCATTGTGAAAACTTCTGCACGTCTTCATCTAGGTTTCATTGACCTTCACGGAGGTATGGGGAGACGCTACGGTTCTCTCGGGGTCTCAATCGATAAGCCACGCTGTATATTGGAGATCCAACGATCAAATCGTGGCATAAGTGTGGCAGATGAAGGCGAACACCGCATTCGTAGATTAGTCAAAGTATTTGTTGACAATCTCAAGTATATTGGCGGATTAGAGGTAACAGCGAAAGAGGTGATTCCTGAACACGTTGGTTTGGGCTCAGGCACCCAACTTGCGCTAGCTATTGGTGCAGCCATCGCTACCCTAATGGACAGACCCGTCAATTCCCGTGAACTTTCCCGTATTAGTAATCGTGGAGCAGTCTCCGGTATTGGAACAGCTGTATTCGCCCAGGGCGGCTTTGTGATAGATGGAGGGCATTCATCCACTGAAAGAGGTGCTGGTCAGAAGCAAATAGCTAGCCATACTATTCCACCTACCATCGTTCACCACGATGTACCAAAGGACTGGACCTTCGTGGTAGCTGTTCCGAATATTCAACACGGACTAAGTGGTGTCACTGAAGAGAAGGCGTTCGATCAGTTGCCAGCTGCTGAGCCGGAACATGCCCACATTATAAGTCGTTTAGTACTTATGCAGCTCCTTCCTGCCATTGTAGAAGATGATATCGTCCTTTTTGGAAAAGCACTTACAAAAATCCAAACTCTAGTTGGCGATGCTTTTTCAGGGATTCAAGGGGGCCGCTTTGCCAATCCTAAGGTTGATGCTTGCATTAACGCAATGCTAAAAGCAGGTGCATATGGCGCAGGGCAGAGCTCTTGGGGTCCTTCATGTTATGGACTTGTTCGCGAAACTGACCAGATTGACTCTGTACAAGAGGCTGCAACAAAGACTCTTGGTGCCAAGGGTGGTTACACATTTGTCACACAAGCGAATAATAGGGGAGCTCAAATAACCAAAGTAATCTAGTCTGATCAGTGGGATAGACTATATCCTTTATCGATTTTATTGAAGTCCTGTTAGATGTAATTTTAGGCTTCTCGATACATATTACGTATCTGTGTTGCTTGGGGAAGTCGAATCCAATCCAAGACTGAACCACTACATTCCCGAAGATGCATAGCATCAACAAGACTCTTCGAGGGTCCACCAGCTAGACCATCTGCAAATAGTGCAGCACCCTGTGCAGCTTCTTTGGACTTACTGCCTAGTCTTTGAACACGAGTTACGGGAACATCAAAGCGTTTCATACGTTCTTCAAGATCATTTACTAAAGTTTCAACACGTGTGAGCCTTCCAGACAATAAGATTTCTCGTGGTTTCGGTACGGAAACCCTAAGCGCAGCGACTGATTTTGCAAGACCTTCAGCTACTGCGTTCCACGCTACTTGAGCTATTTTATCACCATCGGAAAGGCGTTCTGCAAAGGCTTCAGGACTTAGACTTGGGTCCTTCAGCATGGATAAAACTCCTCCTTGGAATAGTGTACCCTTGGAGAAGCCTCGTAGCAAATATGCAAGTTCTCCATCTAAACCTCCCAATGTGAGAAAGCCAGGTCCTCCAATAGTGCCACCGATTCCATCAACGGTAAGTCCGCCATCGACTGCAACAGCTGCTGGATAGCCATAGCCCAGTTCGACGAGAATAAATGATGTTTTATTATAGGGAATTTTTAGACGACGTGCTTGGTCATAGACTCCAAGAATGGCACAACACAATTTATCAGCTGTTCCCAAATCGATTCGATTGTGCTTTCGCCATTCCGGCACAGAATTCAGATGAACAACACCAGGAATGAAAATCATATTAATCTTGGTTTTTTGGACAAGACGCACCATATCCTTAATAGCTTCCAAAACTGGAATCTTGTCATCATCATTACGAACGAGAACTAGCAAGAAAAATTCCTTTTTAGTAATTTCACTAGCTGGAATCAATGGCAGCCCATACCCAGAGGGTCCTGCAACAAGGTCAACAGAACCCGCATCATTGATGACATCAATTATGCTCTGGGGATTCTCTGCAACTTCCACGCTGGTAATTGATGTTTCTAAAAACACCTTACCATTCTCAAGCCCACAGAAGTCAAAAGAACGTGTTCCAGGATCTATTCCTATTACTCTAACCATTTTCCAAACCTCAATTTAGAGGGGTCAGGTAATAAGAAGATTATATTATTTACTATTCAACATCTGGGTCCACAGATAGCACTTCTTTAGCACTGAGGTTTTAGTGGACTTAGCATTTGGTAAATAATGTTTACAGTCTGCCAGGCACCAGCAAATGCTTCCTTGCGGGTTGAGGCTACATGGTTGACAGTGCAAATGGGATCGCCGCGTTCTGCATGGCTTCCAGGGACTGGGATATCCACAACACCAGGCAATTCACGAAGGTCAGGAATGCTGCAGGGAAATCGTGCATAAACGATTACTCGTGTGCAGCAACCCTTGTAGGATATTCTCTTTGAAGGAAGTCGACCTGAGCAAGCGTCAAGATGGCATTGAACCAGATTAATACCCGTTGTGAATTCGATAGCTTCAATTGTGGCTTGAAATCTTGGATTTACTTCCATAAAGAAAGGGGTTCCCTCAGAATCCACTACAAAGTCGAAACCATTACTGCCAATAAGACCCAGTGATGTTGCCATTTTCTCCGAAATTCTAGCTAATATCCTGCGTGTCTTAGAATCAGATTTCAAAGGAACTATGTTTCCACAATAAGCCTTAGTACGACCCTTGCCCAGTTGGGGAAGTCCTATGAGTTGTTCATTTATTGACACCGTGTATGCTTCTTTTCCAGTTCCGAGGATTGAAACACTGGCATCTGTCCCTTTTATCAATTCTTGGACTATCATGGAGTCCTCTGGTTCAAAACGGTGTTGTCTTAGATATTGCTCCACTTCATCCTCAGTTTGTATTAGTCGGGTATGGAATCCGCCGCTTCCTCGTTTTGGCTTCACAACAACAGGCAAATCCAATCGGTTAATTGCTTGACGAAAAGTCTCCATATTGGAGAATGAATATGTGTCAGGAATTGATGCTCCACATTTCTCAGCTAGAGTTGCTATTTGATTACGGTTTCTAGCGTGTTGAAGTATTTCGGTAGTGTTTCCTGCAAGTTTGCCAAGAGTGATAAGAGCATTCCAGCAATCAGGATTATCATCGAAACCACCTCCAACAAGTATATGTTCAATTGGAGGGTGCTCTGAAAGTATCTGCTGCGCTTCCTTGACGAGGACTTGTGCGGTTGGAACTTGCGGTCTATCTGGACGTTGCTCCACATCTTGTTGTAAGACCGCGATATGTTGATCAGCCCATTGTGGAAGATCCACGTCACCCCAGTAATCAACAGCTAGTACCCGATATCCAGCTAGTTTTGCTGACCGGGCTAGTGGTCGCACATTAAAACCAATGACTAGCACTGATGGTCGTTTTCCATTGGCAATATGTGAGTTAGGCGATGTCATGGACTAACAACCTCATCAATTGGCTTAGACCATCGGTGTCCAACAAAAGCTATTGCCACAACACCACTTAAGCCAAGTACGAAGGCTAGTGGGTAGTGGACAAGTACAAAGGGAGCTATGCCTACAGCTGGTAACCAAAGTTCTGCCAGGATGCGAAAGAAATTACCAATAATCACGAGATTAATGGCAAACAGTGCAATTGCCAGGCGAGTAGATAGTGGATGCTGTTTCTTATCACTTAGAAACAAGAGAACTAGGCAGGGGAGTAGAACAGTAAATCCTGCACAGGCATTATCGATTTCTCCACCCACTATCGTTCCGCTGATGGCAGATTGAACGTAAAGTTGAATTTGAAGACCGCCAAAATGCGGCTGTAATAAGAGAGTGGAAGGTACGCCAAGGATTGCTAGCATTCCTACTGTTACCTGTGCAAAAGCAAGCTGGAGCGGCCAAGCATCTACAAAAGCAACTATTGCATCGACAACAATCAGTATTATTATGAAATAGAAAATGTTTGAGACACGAAAACTACGAATTGAGCTGAAGAAGAGAATAATGCCCGTTGTAAGTATTACAATTCCAAAGGGTGATAAAATGGGGTCAAAAAATGCGTATGATAATCCGCCTGCGCTAATAAGAATGAGGCCAACCACTATCAGTTGGACCGATTGATAACGAGATAGAATACTTCGCAGCGGAGGCATTTTTTGCCATCACCTTTTTCAAGATTTTTTCTAGATGAGACCAATACATATAATTCCTTAATATTTAGAGTGTATTCTCAGAAAGTGGGAATAATGGTCGTAATCTCTGTCTACCATAAGCAATATGAAAGACCGGATAAATGAAATGCTCCAATGGATAGATAATGGAGTAAAAAGATTGATTCCTTGATTGTTCTGACTGAGGCTCGAGATGAAATGAAGGAAAAACAGCGTTCAACGCAGCTCAAATCATCAGAAGAAGCTGAAAATCTTCACCAACGGGAAAGACCATCCACTGATGAGTATTTTATTAGATTCGCAGAACTAGCTGCAACACGGTCGACTTGCATCCGACGACAGGTAGGCGCTGTATTGGTCAGAGACAAACACATTCTCTCTACCGGATACAATGGTGCGCCCTCCAACTTTGAACACTGTACTCCTGAAACTTGTTTAAGACTTCGAGCAAACGTAAAGTCCGGAGAACGTCATGAACTCTGTCGTGGTGTCCACGCTGAACAAAACGCAATCATTCAATGTGCATTACATGGAGTGAGTAGCCGTTCTGCAATCCTCTATGTGACAGACTCTCCTTGTACAATTTGCTCCAAGATGTTAATCAATGCAGGTATCATTCGAGTAGTGATCAAAAGGAAATATCCTGATGACAATGGAATAAAGATACTCAAAGAATCAGGAATACAAGTAGACTTCCTCGAAGACTAATAACTACCTTCAAACACGACCATGAATCCTAAAAAAGCTGCATCAATCTTCTTGGAAGCGATTGGCTGAAGCAGCCAAAAAATCTGCTATCTGTAAATAATCAGAAGCGTGTTCTGCAATAGTTAGCAGAATGAGTTTGTAATTCCCACCCACCAGCACTATCTTGTACTTTTTACAATCCAAAATCAACGTATTTAGTGAACCTGCTCCAGTATGCATGGAAATTACTTGCGCAGAATGAGCTAGCGCGGCAGCATTACCCGCAAGTAAGTGTGGATTAATCCCCTTTGGCATACGCTGTTCAATTACTAATCCCTCTTGGCTTACAACGGCCCAGCCCTTAATGCCTTTAAGATTATTCAAGCCAGTAATAATCTCTTGAAGAATAGCTTCATGCTCATCATTAGCAATTATTGTCCGCGCCATTTCAATCCCGTCAAACTATTAACATTCGATGGTAGGACTATATTATAACTTTGTCTTCTTCACATAAGCCTACCTAATAATATTGCAAAATCCTGAAAATTCATTAAACAAAGGAGAAAATACATCAGATAGTTGCACAGAAAATGAGGAAACTTACAGCAGAAATCCATCAACTAAAGAAACGAAATAGCACTCATTAAAGAAGGCTTCCAAATGAACAAACCTGAAGCGTTTGACTTATGGACATGGTCAAAATGTCACGAAAAAATCTGTACCCTAGAAGGACGACTTGGTTTCCCAAAGGGCAAACTCCTCCGGTTCCTAGGATTTGAACTAAACCTAGCTAATGGAAAGGTTACCGATACTATTACAAAGACTGTTTCTGACGATCCTCCCGAATACATACTTTACCTCCTCTACCGCTATGCTGAAGCAAAAGAAGTCTCATTAACTGGTGAACTCATAAACTACCGGCAGATTCCTGGTGGTCGAATCTATAATCCGGTCTTTGAAGGAAGAGTCGTTATGCCTATAGCTCACGGCCTAAGTAAAAGCCCAGAAATTTTTCAGCAGGCGGCAGAAGCGTTCGGAGGTCATAAACTAGCTCAAGGTGATCTAGCTTATAGCATTCCTGCACTACCCAGGATTCCACTCACATACATCCTGTGGCTTGCTGATGAGGAGTTCCCTGCTCGTGCCCAGGTGCTCATGGATAGATCTGTAACTAACTATCTTGATGCAGAACCGCTAAGTCATCTGGCTGCTCTTACTTCGAAGCGACTATTGGACTTTAGAAAGAAAATGTAGTGCTGCTACATAATCTGGATTTTTGCTGTTTTTGCTCTTAATTGGGCTTGAGTATATACATAATATAACATATTATTTATTATCAGAATATATTCATAACTAATATATGCTAAGCTGTTTTTCATATATATCCAGTGCAAAAATATGAGTACTCCATTAATCTCTTCTCAAATCAGCGCTGTTCCAGATCTCCCAGACCATACATTCCGTCTTGTCAAGATAATTGAAACACGGAAGGATGCAAATAACAAAGACATACATCATCTCACTGTGTGTCTTGAAACCCTTGTCGATGGCACAATTACTCGTACCAAAATTGCCTCCCTGATCCTCAGCCTTGGTGATGTGCCCTCCCTCAGTTGGCAGGCTTATGCAGAACAAGACCAGTAATTGGTCGGTACAGTTCGATATATTATTCAACTAATTTCATTTCTTTTTGAAATGAGGTAATATCTCCTTACTAGCCAGTTCCATAGAAGCTCGTTTTTTCGGACCAATTGGAGAACCAAAGACAAATTGTGTTATGCCAGTTTTTTGTAACTCAGCGATTTTTTCTGTGCACTCTGTGGGTGTGCCACGTATACAGAAGGCGTCAAGCATATCATCAGTTACAGCCCCAAAAGCAGTGGCAAAGTCACCTGCACTTAATGCCTCGGATAGAGGTTTCACCTTTTCTGGTGTTATTCCGTGGCGTTCTAATACTACTGGAGGTGATCCTGCCACTATGAAAGCGACAACAGGTACAGCAGCCTTTGTAGCCTTATCCAAATTCTTGTCAACAGAGACGCTGGCATAAGCTGCTACATCAACATCACTTGTTTTTCGACCGGCTTCTGAAATGCCTTTTCTGATTTGTCCTATGGCAAACTTGAAGTCGTTAGGGTGGGAAGCATTCACTAGTGCGCCTTGTCCCATCTGTCCTGCAAGCTGTAGCATGTTAGGACCTTGTGCACCAATATAGATCGGTAATTCTCCTGTTTTTTCAAAGGCAACTTTTGCCTTCTCTACAGAAAAGACCTCTCCTTTGAAATTCTTGATTTTACCTGTATCAAATAAAGACCTAAAGATTTGGACGCTTTCTTTTACAGCTGTTAATGGTTTGCTTCGTTCTATACCAAGCATTTTTAGTGTAATCATGTCACCTGCGCCAATGCCAATAATGGCACGTCCTCCTGTCACATTATCGAGTGACATCAGTGTAGAAGCAGTTTGGACAGGATTAATCAAATAGGGATTAGTCACTCCAGGACCAATCATAATATTGTCTGTATAGTTGGCCAATAAACTGAGGATAACGTAAACACTGCGATTATTGAAGTGGTCTGTGATCCAGCAAAAGTCAAAACCATATTTCTCAGCTAGGATACCCAATGCGGTTGTTTGCCAATATGCCTCTTGGGGGACAAACTCAACAGAGAAACGTAAAGATGCACCCATATAATTTCCTCGACTTAATTTTATGACAGGATAATAGGGTTTTTGGATAATAAAAAAGGACAGGGTCGGGGGTTAAACAATAATGTTGTTTACGGACTAAATAAATTTCTTTGAAAACTCTGGAGCTGAAGCTCAAAGGTCTTGGGCTCTTTCTTTGTTGTCTTGTTTTCTAGTCTTCAATGAAATCGCTGAGTCCAACTTGCTTTGTGGGCTTTCTCTTGATGCGTTGATCGGTTACACGCTCTAACCGGTCTCGAACGTGTCCTGGCATATTATGTCGTAAACCTAGAAGTTCCATCATCTCTACACAATTTCGGGCAGCAAAACCATGCCAGTGATTGTTGAAATAGCCATAAACTGGTTGTTCACATTTGGCTTTAGCTTCTTGGACTCGTGGTACCCACTTCTCAAGTTCTTCATTGTTATAGAGATACCAGTACCAGAGTTTCTCGCCATGTCCATGCCATCGGATGTAGGAGAATGGTGCAGTAACTTCGACACGAGGCGGTAGGAGTGGTTCATCTACTATGCAATATGCTACCTTATGGCGTCGTAATAATTGAAAGGTTTCATCTTGCATCCACGATGTATGTCGAAATTCTATTGCAAACTGCCACTCATCAGGAAGGATATCCAAAAAGGATTCCAATCCCTCCAGATTGAAATCATAGGATGGAGGCATCTGAAGAAGCAAAGGACCAAGATGGCGGGATTCTCTAAGAGGCAACATCAACTTCAGGAAATCCTGAAGCCGTTGATCTGCACCTTCATTAACATCAAGACGAAGCTTGTGAGTTATATCTTTTGGAACCTTAGCAGTAAATACAAATCCTTCAGGGGCACGAGCCCAAGCTTCTACAGCCTTGGCACGAGGGTAACTGTAGAAGGTCGAGTTAATCTCCGTGGTATCAAAGATTTTGTGATAATAAAGGAACTGGTGGCGCTTGGAGGGATAAAAGCTCCCTAGCCAGTCTTCATATTTCCAACCTGCAGTGCCCAACCGAATCATTGGGATAACCAGCTAATCTGTCGAATCAATCTCAGATACTTCAATCTTACGGCACATTACACCAAAGCAAAAACGGCTTGAAAAAGAATCACACAGCGGATCCGTAGAGAACAGGGATCCGCCGGTGTTGGGTGGATTGGAGATAACTTGCCATCGTTGGAAGCTAGTGTTATCCTAAGTGGTAACGGTAAGGGTGGAAAGAGCTTTGACAATCTCTTCTGCTGCCATGACTCCACCCAGTACGTCGCCGATGACATCTAATGTCTTGACGGGTTCTGCGCGGAGGGCACAAGTAAAGAGAGTTTCCAGTCCCATATCAGTAGCTAGAAGGTCTCGCATCATGAAATGAAGAATCATCTTTGCTTCACGAGCGGGAACATTCTTTGCAGCTTTTGTTTTCAAGAGAAGGTCAACGAGGGCAGTAGAAACGGTCTCACGTTGGTCCTTTGGAACGAGTCCGACGACCTTTCGTAATCCTTCACTCATAGGTATCCTCACCATGAAAAGCATGTAAGACACTAATACTTGTTGTATTGTTCTTGTAGTATGATATATACAATGAATATATATAAATAACTTGCTAGTGCCAAATGATACCTTTACATATGTAAAGACTCTTTTTACTAATATGAAAATAAAATGAATAATCAATAAAGGACTGACCTACTAGCCCTACAGATGGTGATTAATAATCTCAAGTAAAGGTAGATTGATCACGATTTAGAGGCACGTTTCCTTTTCTGTTTCGCTTTGCGGGGGGCAGGAGGCTTTGGTGATCCAGGTTCAGTGGGAAATTGGGTCTCCATTACTCTCCAGATTGCATGCTGGGCAATAGTAGCAGCTGCAACTCCTATTTGGCTAAGGCTTTGGAAAACCTGTTCTAGCACAGTGAGGGCAACCTGACGAAAACCAAAAAGAGAGCAGGCTTCAGCGGAAATAGTTGGGATCATTTTTTCACAAATTTGGATAAGATGTTGTTCCATTAGTTTTTCTGCTTGTGCTCGCATTGGAGGGCAAGCTTTTCCTTGGTTTATGATGCTGTTAGCTAGTTTGTCGTTTCGTGTGAAAAAAGCTTTGAGTGAATCGGTGAAAAGTGAGAGGACGAGTTGTCCATTCTCGAGTGCTAGTTTTAGAATGTCTGGCGGGCAGTCATGGTCTGCAAGTGTAATCACTGCATTAGCAATGCCTTTTGCTGATTCTGATGCTTGTTTGATGGCATGTAAGGCAGTAGAGTAGTTTATTGTATCAATGGAAGTGAGCCCGCTTCGGCTCATTATGTTTGGATCTAGGAGTGCAAGGCGTAGTTGTTTGTTTATTAGATAGTTGAATTGGCTGGTTTCTTCAGTTAGATTAGTTACTGTTTCTGCAAGTGTTATGTCACGTTTTTCAAGAGCTATCAGAGAATCCTTTAGCATGGAAACAGCTATTGTGTGTAATCGGTGAAGGGCACGTTCAACATCCATTTCTGCCAATCGTGCAACCTTTTGTATTAGAAGATGGTTTGCGCTGGTCTCCATGATTTGATAGCCATTGAGGAGACGGAGGTATTGACGTATACGATTTCGCTTATCTGCTTCAATGACATTATCTGATTGAATACAGATTTCATCAAAGTCGGTTAGGTAAGCTGCAACCATACGACGCTCGAGTAGGCCTTGAGGATCTTTGGGGCTCGTTGTGAGTGTAATAGCTCGAGGTTTTTCACGTGGAACAGATTCAGGGTAAAGCGCAATGCTACCATCTGGTTGCGGAATGAGAACAAGACGACTTTCACCTGAAAGATGATACCGTTCTGCCCACTCCTTTGGAACCGACACAACAAGCGAAGACATGCCGAGGCGCATTACTTTACGAACTTCCATAACTCGCACCATCCAACAAGAAGACAATAACCTTCGTTATATACATAAATCACATTGGATGGGTATCACAAAAAACCTTTCAATGTTACAACAGTACGGATAACATATCCAGATATTATGTCTAAATGGAGGAGTCGCGTCCAAGGAGTTCCAAGAGTGTTTCCTCACTTAGAAGACCAATTTGCTTGGCGATGGCTTCAACGGCTTTAAATGCTGAATTTGAATCAGGGATGTTCAAGAGTGATTGACCCTGTAAATTGAAAGTAGCAATTTGGTCATCGGCTGGGATAACTCCCACAAGAGAGAGTCCCTCTTTGGCAAGTCTATTTTGCAAATCAACCCGATCTTTGTTAGAGAAACTGGCAGGGAACCGATTAGCAATAACCCATATGCGCTTGAAATCGATGTGGACTTCTTTAGCCAGGTCACGAATGCGGATAGCAGCATCAAAAGCCATCTTAGATGAATCAATAACAATCAGTAAGACATCCACGTTTCGATCCGTTCGGCGACTTAAATGCTCCAGTCCCGCTGACATGTCCAATAGCGTTAGGTCATAATTTGAGGTAATCGTGTCCAGAATTTGAGTAAGAATACGATTGACATAGCAATAGCAGCCTTCTCCTTCCGTTCGCCCCATGGCGAGGAAGTCGAATCGTTCACCCTCTATTAAAGCCTCATAGACCTCTGCTTCTAGGAGATCTTGTTTAGATGAGCTAGGTGAAAGGGTTCCTTCGTCGATATCTCTGCGAAGTTTTGTAGCAGCATCACCTACGGTTCTTCGAATCCTAATATCAAGCATGTTTGGGAGGTTCATGACCGGGTCAGCATCAACCACTAGTATGGCATGTTTGGTATGTTTGATAAGTGTCCGTAGAAGAAGGGCAGTCACTGTGGTTTTTCCAACGCCGCCTTTGCCTGATATGGACACTACAAGTTTCTGCCGCATGGTCAATCTTCTCTTCATACAATTCTATAAGCCCACATCAACCTTACGCTATCACTATGCAAGGAGATTGAGTGCTCTTGAATAGTAGGGGAAACTGAACTATTGTAGGTTAGTTGCCTTCGTTATTTTCAAGTCGTCTTGATTGTCGTCGCCATATTATAACTAAAACTGTTGCCGTAACAGCAATGGCAAGACTTCCAAAACCACCGATAATAACGACTAGTGAAACGCCAGGATTTGCTGAAACTGAAAAAGAGCTCTCAGTGCCAATTACATCAGTATAGTCCCCCGTTCTATACCCAGTTCCACTAATAGTGCCTCCAGCTGTAACATTGACCTCTATTGTGCTAGCTGTTAGTATGTGGGGAACTTGGATGGCCCAACTGATTTCAGCATTACCACCTGTAAAAAGAAGTTCTTTTGTCGATTCACTTCCTAAAATGGCGAAACCTGGTGGAAGTTCAAGTTCAGCTTGAGGATTACTTGGGGTGAACTCGGTTAGTACGAAAGGATCAGGACATGGACGTTCAATTTGTGCGGTGAGAATAAAAACTTGACCCGGAATGATTGTTGGAGTATTAATGGAAATTTCGATTTGCCAAGGCTGAATCACCATTCCCCACCTGTTATAACTGGCCCAAAGATCGTTGATGAGGAGACTTTGACCAATCTCAATATTGGGTCCATGATATTGACCAGAATACCATGGATCATGGAGTAAGAATGTTCCTGCATTGTCGTCATAGCCTGTGAGGACCCTAAAGTGACCTGAATTGTGACTAGTATCATAATAGGTGAGGATGAGGATTGGTACATTGTTGTGGAGCAGTGTCTTCAACGAAGTAATAATTGCACTATAAGTACCACTCCAGTGGTGGGTAAGAGTTGCATATCCAAGCTGCCTTTGTCTATATCCATGCAGTTGCTCGGTCAAAGAATCAATACTAATGTAGCTAAAGTGGGATGCTCGAACAAGATCGCTTGTATATGTTCCGGCACTATCAGTAGCTGCTACACAGACTATGTCTGATTGATTGATTACAGGTCCATAATAGTCAAAAACCATTTTCAAAGCTGCTGGACCACACCATACTGACGTTTCTTGTTGATAATACGGGACTTCAAAGTTATATGAAACGGGGAGAGGCTGAGCAACATTCGTAATTGAATCATATAGTTTTGGAATGAGTCCTTTTGTTTCCAAAATCGCATCTGATGATTTTGGTGAATTATAGGGAAAATGGGTTGTCGGGTTATTATTCAAAAAACATACAAGTAGAATAGTGATGAGCATGACATGTTTCAAATTTGTAAAACGCATCTTTGCCCAGCCCTAATGATAATCCATTGAAAACGAGTTTCTTTAACAATAGATGCTTCTAATTTATCTACTTCTCCTTTCAAAACTTCCATTAATTCAAAAAGGACTGAATTTATAATCATGAAATAAGGTTAGCATCGTAGCTACTCTTTGTAGTACTTGTATCAAAATACTTAAGCTAGATTGAATAAATGTGCTGAACTTGGCCAGTTCTCTGGAAGGTTGATTGAAGGTGGATCCTCAAAATATCAGGAAATTTGTCATCATATTTGTTGTAATTGCCATAATTGTTGGCGTTATTTTGGGTGGCGTTTTTGTTATACAGAATCTTTTCCTCGACTGGAAGATGATTGATGTCATGTACATCAATAAAGCAGGTGTTTCCTGGTGGGCAACATTTACTATTAACGGTTATCTTTTCACTTTGGGTCTGCCTGCTGCTGCAATCATTACTCTGGCTGGACCATTACATGAGTCTAAAGTCCTTAACCTTCTGTGGATGAATCAACGGACAGGAAGCCGCCGTCCTTCGCTACCAATAGTAGCTGTATACAAGGTACTCCTTTTTGCAGGATCCTATCTTGTTCTCACATTCATTTTCACAGAAAATATGCGGGTGCTCGCCCTTCTCTTTCAAGCAGCTGTATCCGGCGTCGGAGCTTGGGGTGAAATAGGTCAGGCAATAACTCTCATTTTCACTCCCATGGCACCAGTTGAGACTGTTGCAGCTTTAGTCGCAACCATCGAAGTGGAGTATACAATATTCCTAATCTTCACATCATTACTAATTTTAGTAATCGGTATCCGGGTTGTTCTTGATCTTATCCATTACTTTGCACGAATTGGTCGCTCAACCCAATACCCAGAAATCAGAGTTCTTGCCTCCATTTCCTTCCTTGCAGTTTTAGGACTCCTTTGGATGCTGCTAACGGTTCCCTACCTGGAAGTGAATGTGGGTACCCAATTCTTTGTATTTCATTTGCTAATTCTATTCATATTCTCCTGCGTTCTCACAGGTGTTTCCTTTGGTCTAACCGTTTTCGGACGTTATGGTCGTGGTGGCGAAGTTCCCAGAATGAATCGACGGTTCATGGCAGGCTTGGGTATCGTATCTATTGCTCTCATAGTTGGTCCTGGCTTATACACTGGCTACCTCGTTTCCGGACCCATTCAAGGTCAGCTCTGGAAAGAATGGAACTGGGATCCCTTAATGACCAAAGAACTGTACTTCACCAACTGGGCGGGTGGTCTTGATGTTGAGGAAATACCATACGTGTCTCTAGTTAATGACACTGGTGTATCAGATGGACATGTTCTGGGACATGCAAGGCTTTGGGATCAAACAGCCAGCAGTAACAAGATGCGAGCCCAAACAATTGCCAATTGGATGGCAATAGCTGATAGTGATATTGTCTATATGGGCGGACGAGAATACTGGATGGCTCCATACTCACTTGCTCCACCTAGCCGTGACGACTTCCATAAGAGCTACATCCTTTACACGCACGCAGAAGGAGCTACTGCACTCGATGCAAGCAGTACTACAGGTGAATTCTTAACACCTTCTCAATTCCAAAGCATCTTCGGTGTCAATGCAAACTTTCCCATCTACTATGGGGAAAGCCCACCATACCCATATATTGACGGATACGAGGGCTTCGTTCTCGTTGACACAACGATAGCCCCAGAGACCGGAGCATACAATTGGGAAGGTGAACCCGATTATACACTCGTTGGCGCAGAGCTAGCTTTGAAAAAACTTGCTTGGTCCTTTGGTGACATGAGTTTTGCATGGCTATCTTATGGTGACCCTGAGGCCAATGTCTTAATGTTCCGCAATATCCAAGAACGAGTGCAAACCATCCTACTACCCTTTCTTTACACTGATTATGATCCCTACCTAGTTTTCAATCAAGTTGATCATGAAGCTTACTACTGCGTATCAATCTTCAGTGCTTATCCCCTTCAACTGCAGTACGCTCGCGCTCCCTACTTGCGCTTATTGGGCTGGGCAGTAGTCAATTGTGGAGATGGAACAATAACTTGGGTCAGCAACCCCAATGCTAATCCTGGTCAATTCTTCATCGAGACTATGTATGAAGATTGGTACCCATGGGTGGACCCACCAAGTTGGCTTATCAACCAGTTACGTTATCCTGAAGACCTTATTGACCTACAACTTGGTATTGATTTCTATTATCATGTCACTGATGCTTGGGTATGGCGAAGTGAAAGCGATTTCTTCGAAAAACCAGAAAGTCAACCTGATGTTCACTACGTTCTCTATCCAATCAACGGAAGCCTTTCATGGGTTGGCTATCAAGCTGCCCGATACATTCGTCATGAGGCACAAAAGATGGCTGGCTTCTATCTCTTCCATAATGGACCTGATGTAGGAACTGCAGTCTTTGCCCGTGCTGGAACTCTCGACCCAGTCACTCAGACTCCACTTAGTCCACTCTATGGGGTTGATGCTGCAATAGAGAGTTTTCAGCAACAAGCCCGTTCTGACCTTGTTCTAATTACCCCATATCGGATAGGCAATAGGCTCCTCATGCCCCTAAGTGGAATGCTTGTCTACCTATTTCCTGTTTATGCAGAGCAGGAGTCTGGTGAACAACTTGTAGAGACTCTAAAATATGTGGGCATTGTTGCTGCTGAAGACATCAATAAAGTAGCCTATGCAACCACAGTTGCAGAAGCCTATTCGTCATTCTTCTATGGCTTCAACGAGACAGCTACAGGAGTAGACTTCATCGATACAAACATTGATCCCTTTGACATCAGTGTAGGCGAAGAGTCAGAACTCAGCTACATTGTTAAAAATGGGAACACAACAACTTGCGACGTTATCATTCAACTTGCCACACACAGTACGAACTTCGACGTAGAATACCATGGAGTAAACGTTACACCAATTTTCGATTCCGGGGTATACCTCTATAATGTTGGCATGTCTATGATGTACCCTGAAGATGTAATAGGTGGCTCCATAACATTGCTAGCCAAGAGTCTAGATCCGGGTATATACCTAGCCACTTTTATCCTCGAATTAAGAATCATAGTGAATGGTAACCCAACTGAAACAGAATACTTCTATTTGACAGTTCGCTCAACCTAGCTATCAAATTGCAGAGACAACTCCCTTTGGATTCAACAATATATTGAGAGTCCAGCAAGCAAAATCTATTTGAATAGCTAAATGATTCTACCACAAACGTAGACGCACTGGTGTAATGTTCTATGCGAGCAAAGTGGAAGAAGAAGAAAGCAAGAAGGATGCGACGTAGACGAAGAAAGCAGCGAAAGTAGCCACTATATATCGCATTTATCATTTTAATGGGTTATATTATTCTGTTTGTTTTTTTCTTAATTACATTGTCTAATGAAATGCTTTGCAGGAAATGTATATAGGCTTGTATTTTAGAAATGAAACTATAAACAGTTATTTCAGGAATGGGACAAAATGGGCCGAAAACTAGTTGGCTTATCGCTTGGTTTCCTACTTACCATAGTCCTCTCTTTCTATCTTTTCCCAGTTGAATATGATGGGCTAATCAGTTGGTTAGCACCCTTTTTCGGACCATGGCTTCGTTTTGCTTTCATGTTCCTCTTCATCATATTCGCTGACCCTCTTGCCTACACGAATGTTCTAATGATATGGGCAATTGCAGGACTCATTTCTGGACTCTTTGTTCGCAGCATATGGGGTTCAATTCCAGTGGCAATTGGGATTTTCCTCCTCTCCTTCATAATGATGATTGTTGGTTTTGTTGCTATGCTTGTCCCCTTCCTGACAGGTGGAATGGCTGGTTTTGATTTCATGGCATTACTTGGAACCATGCCGCCTGGCGTAGCTCTAGATATTTTCTCTGCCCCTGTCCTTGGCCCTATCATCCAAAGCCTCATGGGTGGTTTAGGAGAAGCCTTACCTGGGATGGGCGCAGGATTGGATATCACTAGCATTACTGCAGTAATACAAGATGCAATACTTCGCGTAATCTTTCAAGCAATAATAAACTTCGTTATTCTCGTTGTAGCCACAGCTATTGGTGGCGTTATAGGTCGTGTAATTCGCAGACCGGAGGACTAGATGCACGACAAAGTGAGACAAACATCGAGTGAGGAAAGGAAAATGCAAAGAAATGAAGTAAAAATTTCATTAATACATTCTCGTCCCCTTAGAATTATCTCTTTGATACTGTGTCTTTTCTTTTTAGCTAGTTTATCTCCCAATTTTATGAATAGTTTGCCCACTAGCTCCTCCCAAGTGCAAACGAAAAGCACATACACGTACCCTATTACAAATTCCAATCCGTTTAACCGTCTATTTCAGAATTTAACAGAAGGAAACGCAGACATAGGCACAATAGTAATTGGTGAAGATGGCTCTCTGTCAGCTACATTCCTTTCTGCTGGGAATGAAATCGGTGAATTTGCAGCTAGCGCTCCAGAATACGAATACTGCCTCATGGCCCTTGCAATGTTCCGCTGGGGCGATTATGAAGGACTCACTGAGAATCTCTTAGCATTTCTTGGTGGCGAGTCCGAGAGTGAAGTTAGCGGACTATTGGATTTTCTAAACCTTCTACCACTCAGTTCAATCCTCATGGTCTTTTTTGGCGGCGATGCATCACAAATACAAGTTTGGGGAGCAATGATAGCAGAGGACTTTGAGACTACATTAGATATGCCCTTTTCTCGGGTGACTGGTATTCCTCCTCTAACAGTTGAGAATATGACATTTAGTGTAGAAGCCTATGGATACGATGGTACTGACATCGAAGCCCGGAACGACTTTCAAGAATACATGGCCACGCTCGGGTCCACTCGGCGTGGTATGTCAGAACTAGTGACCCCAGAACTTGCAGAGAAATGCAATGGAAGTATCGGAGTTTGTGGTGTAATCAATATAGGTGCAATGAGCGGAACACCACCAGCAAAAGCACCGATTCAGGGCAACGAGACCTTGATTTTTTCTTCATGGTCCAGCACCCACATGGACCAATTCTTTGGAAGAGAAGAGCAAGTCTTCGATTTGAATGTCTTCTGCGATCGAACAGGCACCATTAGCATGCATAATTTGGACGCTCTCGACTTCAACATACTATTACCCGCAGGTACGAATGTTACAGATTATTACCCTGATGATATGACCAACTCAAGTTCACCAGAAAATGTCGAAGTTTCCC
>JABXGU010000704.1 GCA_016550415.1 archaeon
ATTCCTGCCGAATTCGATTTATTTTTACACCAAACTGTATGTTATGAGTTATCTACAGTAATTAGTGAGGGAAAATTGGTTGGGAAGTAAAAAACCGGATAATAGCTTCAATGCCACCCTCCTATTACTACTGGGTATTACAATACTAATAACAGGATTCTGGCACTACTACCACAACCCAACAATGGGATTAGCAATTATCTGCATAAGCCTCATACCAATCATGCTAGGATTAAACAAAGCCAGCAAAATCAATTAAAAAAAACAAAAAATAAATTTAGAAGCAACGATGAATAACGCCAGCACACTGCTCCAAATACTCCTTCTACGTCACTCGCTAAAATTTCGAGTGATTAAGGAAGCATCCGAAAACCTGCTTGCTCGAAATTTTTATCGAAGGCAAAGGCATCCTGAACGCCCATTTGCTTCATCAAGGCAAAGGAAGTACAATCAGTAAAACTGAATGCTTTATCATGATACTTTTTAAAAAGAATCCAAGCTGCATGTACAACCTCATCATCTAATTTGACTAAATTGATAATCCTAGAAGCGAGGACCGCTTCTCCAAACTTGACAGCATTGGCGTGACTGTGCGCCATCCGAATCAAAGTCACTGTCTCATCAAAGATATAATCCGATGTAAAAACAAAGGTATAGGGTAACCTCCGTTCACGAAGTTCTTGAATGAATTTAGTAGCACGACTATGATGCCGATCACTGTTATCATAGAATGCCTTGAACCCCGAGGTATCCACAAATAACCTCATTGCACGCCACCGTAAAGCACTCGATCAATCTCTTCACTCTCAACTGCGACCCTGAACTTAACAGGAATTAACTTGAGAAAGGGATCCTCCTCGACCGGATAGTTCTGTGCGGTCCAAAGGAGAACTGCCTGCCGTAGCGCCTCCTTCAATGTAATCTTCTTCCGCTTGGCTGTCAGAAGAAAGCCCTCATAGGCCACCTCTGAAACCTCTGTTTGCAGCACCTTCATAGTCAATCGCATATAATTCAACATGCAAACATGGATAAAAACATATTCATTTTAACAAATGCTAGCAACACATTAGGTACCAAAAAGAGAAAAAGAAGAGGGAGGCAAAAACCTCCAAAAAAATCTAAGACTTAGAAGCAACGATGAATAACGCCAGATCATTCCCTTACTAGAGAATGGGACCAAAAGTAGCTTAAATCTTCTTTCTTTTCGCACAGGGTCCCTGCCGTTTAACTATGTGGAAATAAATGGGGAATCTGGTTAATTTAAGAAAACAGATTTTCCCCTGTCTAAAAAGTGTAGGTTGTAGGTTCGTTAGCCTGAATTTGTATGATTGTCATTTTGTCAGTTTCGATGATTGAGCTTTTAGGATTCTTCTTAGATACACACTAAGCTAAATGGTAGTAGATGAGACCATATTCTGCCCATACTAAAGCAAATAATGCCATGAACATTGGGAATATTACTAGTCCCAAGCCTGCTATCAACCATGATGACCCGACATTAATAAAGAGTAGACCTGCAACTAAGCCACAAATTGTAGCAAAGGCAACATGTAAGCTGCGTCGGTTAGTTCGTTGATTAACATACAACGCTATTGGTGATCCGAGTGCTATTCCGTAGCCAATCGCCACTAGCCACATTGTAGTGTACAAGCTTAACAGTATTGAGAGCCCAATCAAAGGTATCAGTAGAGCTATATGAAGGTAGGGTCTATTGTGCAGAACTCTCCTGAAGATTGCCCCATCTGATTCCTTTTCATTCATTTGCTCCATTTTTATTATGCCACACTCCTGATTTATGCTCGACTAGGCATGAATACCGTAAAGGTATGGCGAATACCAGATATAATAGTGATAGATCATATTGTACACTCGAAATTGTGCTTGGTCATGCCAGCCAACTCCAACTTCGTATCCGCTCCTTATCCACCATTCGATGAAGCACAGCACTGTCATTGCTAACCCAATAAGGGCCGCCAAGATATCGGTGAATAACGCAGAGCCGAGTAACGCCCAAATCCACGAATATGTGAAAAAGCCAGCAATCGCCCCGACAATCTCTGGGATAAGCCATGCAAGACCGAGAGTGAGAGCGATATAAATTAGCCCCGTAATTATTGTGTTTAGCGCTATGTCAGTATACCAGGGTCCATATGTCCACAAAGGAAGGGTCGGGTGGACCATGAGTTCCATCATTTCCTCGCTGCACAATTGTTTAACCGTATTGATAGTCCTCTCTTGATTTCCATCAAATTTGCTAATGAACGCCTGACAAACTAACCCTGCAATTCGGGCATCAACTTGACCAGGGAGTCCAAACGCTTTGGACAAATCAGTAACAGCATTAGCACCATAACAAGTCCCAAGGATGTGGTACGTTTTCGACGATTTGTTAATCCAGTCAGAGATGTGAAGCCAGGATATAATATGAGAACCCATCTGTAATCCCTCTGGGGATCCATGCCCAACATAAATCGTGGTGAAGTAAATGCTAGTCTCCATAATTAAACGTAGGTGCACCTCATTAGTCGCTGTCAATTCTATGACAGGATGAGTGAATTCATCTAAATTCATCGAATCGATTGCAGTTTCGATTGATAGATCGAACCGATTTTTACTACTGCAATCGTATTTCGCTGGTTCAAATACTCAACATTTGTACCTATCTGAAAAGCTGGGACAAATGCAACCGACAAAAGAACTACTACTATTATACTAGAAACAAGCTTTGCTGTTCGCAAAATTACAACCCCCCCAAATAGTACTTAACTCAAACGTCACCTTCCTTTTATTCCTTTTCATGACCTGGAGAAAGAAGGATTAATTGAGACAAGGACGCTATCGATAACTATCGTTACCAATAAAGCAATCTGTCTTATCACGAATAAGAATCAGGCAATGCTTATCCATTGGAGCCGTGCAACCTCAAGTGGCTTCGTAATGGAAAATTACGCCCCCATACCGCAGGAAATCGACTACGCGGTTCACTGAATCCTAGTTTTGGAGGTCCGCTAAGAAGGAACATTCCCTAACCAAAAATAGAGTCTTAATCCACCTAAGCCTTCTTTCTTTTCGCACGGAGTTACTGTAGCTTGAAGCTCCTGAAAGACGTAGTTTGCCAGGCATACGCTTAAGATTGTAGAGATATTTTGACAATCTCATTTCGCCTCCTTTTTCTCAGTAGATTCAAAATGATCCACAGGCACAAGCTCATGTGGCACCTTCAAGAATGGTGAATGCTTAGCTTTTCGTTTTTTCTTCGGCTTCTTTGGATAATGCTGGTCCAAGCTAGCTAGGACATGCTTCACTAATTTTTCACCTGAATAGCCCATCGCTTTGAATTTCTCGCGATAAAGAAGTTCAGCCTCCTCCCACGTTTTAGCAATTCTATAGATTGGTTCTTGCTTTGGAGCTGAGGCTTCAATGATTTCCTACTCAGTAGGTGTTCGCCGCTGCTTAGTTAAGACTACTGGCTCAAATCTTTCGAGGCTACTATTATGTTCTTCCATCGCAATTTGCCTATCAGAAGGTGTAGCATAGGGCAAAGAGTAGAGCGCATATCTTTGTCCGCCTCATAATGGTTTCATTAATGTGGACTCGATGACACCAAGCCGCTCTAGTCTCTACATTGCATTCCAGAGGTTTTGCCTGTTGATACCGAAGATGCACTCCTCCTCAGAATCTTTGTCATCCAAAAGGTCTTGATATCGATATGTCATGGACCCTCGATCAACAGAGGGGTTTAGCAACAAAGTAATTTCTTTGCTGGATTTACCTTTTTAGAGTCGATAAGTGATCTTGTCTGTCAAAAGTTGGAAGAGAGATGCCGACTTTGTAATATTAGTATTACATTCAGTTTTCTTGTTGTTGTCTGGGCACCGCCGACCTCACATACGGTGACCCAAAACGCATCCAGCACGACTTCAACCAATTCTGCGACGAACTCAACAACATGAACCTACTACAATACACAGTCTTCCTCCACGGCAACCACGACCCCACCCTTCCCCAACTACCCACCAAATACCAACTCACATACCGCCCCGCTGTCCTACTCCGCCACCCTGACACCAACATCCTCATCCTCCACGGACACGGAACCGGACTCATAACCGCTATTAAGAAATACCCCACCATCCACGCAGCATTCAACCACATTAAACAACAACTCATCAACAACCCCCCACCATGGACCTACCAAATCACCAAAAATGACTGGTTCATCGCTGGACACCGCACCGCCCCCCACCTCAACACCACAACCAAAACCGCTGGTCTAAGCCCATGGACCCACCCACTCTCTGACCACTGGCACGGACACTACATCACAATCCAACCCCATCCAAGACTTCCACCCGTCTCACTTTATAAATATGGAAAAATACCCCAAAATACGGAAGTACAAATCCAGTTACCTGCAAAATCCAACTTGATAGCCGATTAATTTATGTAGAGCGAGAATACCAAATAATACAGGAGATGGAATTACCCTGAAACTTGTTGATATCGTTGCCGCTGCAATCTTGGTCAGCATTCTTCTAATCGCCGGCTTGGTTAGCTTAACGAGCCTTAGCGGCGCGGTCCTTCCCTTGTTTGTCGCGATGGTCTTTGGATGGGCTTATGTACGTTGCAAACTTTCGGAAGGTGTTGCGGGTGAACGAGCCCATTGGCCAATCCGCAGAAAGAAAAAAGCTAAGGATGATGACGAACCAGCCAGCCGCTCCAAGGAGGAGCAGGCAGGCACAGACGAACATCAAGATTCGACTTGATCTTGACTACGTCTTTTCGAACCTAACTATGCCCACCTAGCCCTTATAGGCAAGCAGAGTGATGCACAGCATCTCCACATATTCTTCTTCTGCTCCAGAATAGTTTCGTTCTTGCTGACGAACTTTAGGATTGCATCTAGCGTTCCTTGAACATAGTAATCTCGCATTAGGAGCTCTGTGGTAAACAGACCAGAATTGCTGATGGATAGCGAATTCAACGAGCTGCTGCTTGGATTGTGGTATTTAATCGCCAAAAAAAGGCAGAACAGGAGATGAGTAATGGATATCTTTCTAGTAGCTAAAGAGACTAACTGAAAAGGGTTGATAGTTCAAAAAGTGCTTATGAAGTAAAGTGTCAACATAATTTGCTGCTGTAGAAATATAATCTAAAATTTATCACGTAGCCAAATACAAAAACTCCGCCAAAATACTGTTAAAGGAACCAAACTCCGCACTCAACGTAAACTCGATATTTATACCGAACTTAAAATCATCTGCCTTTACTGTCAAGGAGCCAGTAGCGTACAAATTAGCCAAGAATTTTCCATCACTGATGTACCCATTAGAAATATCCTTCGGATTTATGGTCACAGACTCCG
>JABXGU010000705.1 GCA_016550415.1 archaeon
AATCTCATCTTGTCTATTCCCCAGATATGATATAGGAGACATGATTGAGGCCATGGGAAAAAACTATTTCCGCGTCTTCGGAAGAGCCAAAACCCTAACGATTCTGGAACACAGGTTGTACAGATTACTGTTCGGCAAGTTCCTTTAAGATAACATCCTGCGAAGGACATATCAAATGCATACGCAAGATTGCTGGAAAAAGACTGTTTTCAACAATGCGCTGTTATTAGACTATCCTTAACATACAACTTGCCTATTGATGTTAGATTTAGTTCAAATAAAACCTGAAAAAGTTTATGATTCTACTTTTTTCTTATAGGGGTGGGGATGGTCGTAAATAAATAAAAGTAAACATCCTAATATCGGCGAAACATCTATGCGCGCGTTCCCGTTGTGCTTGGCATATTTGTCGCAAATAAGAAGAATAGTTAGTCCGTGCAGATATTCTGATGTATACCATACTTGTCAATGATAATTGACCTTTTGGTCAAGGTTGATAGAATTATATCTGGTGATTGGATAGTTGATTATGTGATGAAATATGGGTTCGGATGATTTGTTTGAAGCTGTGTCCCATCCCGTGAGAATTGAGATCGTTAAGGCGTTGGCTGAGAAGCCCTTGCGTTTTGCCGATCTTAAGAGACACCTTAAAATAAGTAGTAGTGGCCTCTTGGATTTTCATCTTAAGAAATTGAACGACCTGATTACTACAAATGATGAAGGAAACTACGTTTTAACTGAGAGAGGATTCGCGGCACTACAAGCCGTCGAAACTACATCTAAATATTTCTGGCTGCGGGCAGCGCAAAGAAGATCCTTCTTCTTAGCCCTCATAGTTAGCATCCTGGGGAACATCTATATTCTGTGGATTGTGAGTCACCTAAATGATTACACGTTATGGTTTGCAGTAGTTCTACCCGCGACTGTAGCCTGGATGATATTTTATAGTTATTGGACCTTCGTCAAAAGACGGATTCGCCTCAGAAAGTAGTTGCCAAGTGTATGCGCGGAAATCAGTGCGCCCCTTATAACTATAAACTACTTTGTAATGCAAAGCTTTTTATACTGGCAAGTAGTTTATGGGCTAATGGTGATTAGAAGATGAAAGAATCGAGTTTGAAGGAAATCGAGAAAAAGACTTACATGTCCTATCATCAAGACGGTTTGATTGACATTTTTGTCGGCGTTTATATTCTGTTGTTTGGATCAGGCATCTTACTTAAATCTGTGACAGACTTTAGCACGTGGTTTGTAATTCCAGCAATTTTTCCAGCAATTATGGTTCCAATTTGGATTTCAGCCAAGAAACAAATAACAATGCCAAGGATCGGTTATGTAAAATTCAGAAGCGGAGGAGCAAACAAGTTAACGGTAATCTTCGTTGGACTATTGGTATCCGGTTTAGGAGTATTCATGGCTTTTACTTTCGCATCAACAACCCAAGCATGGGCATCTGCGTTGAGGGATCTAATTGTTTCATATAGCATGATCATCATAGGTATTGGAGCCGCAACCATATCAAGCCTATTCGCGTACACCATGGGTCTAAAGCGCCTTTACGCATATGGGTTATTATCGCTAGTGCTGTTTTTAACAGGTCATTTCATAACTATTCCATTCGAATACTTACTCTTAACCATAGGACTTGCTATTATCATCAATGGCTTTGTTCTTCTGATGCAATTCATACGAAAATATCCAATAACTCAGGGTGATAAGACAATTGCCGAAAAATCCCTCTAACCTTAAGAACATTGATCGATTGATCCACGAACCCACTAGGTTGATGATCATGACCCAACTCTACGTCGTCGAAAGCGCAGACTTCCTCTTCCTCCAACATCAACTTCAGATGACCGCAGGTAATCTATCATCCCATTTGAGCAAGCTCGAAGAAGCAGGATACGTTGAAGTAGTGAAGGAATTTATTGAACGAAAACCACACACAGCACTTAAACTCACAAAAAAAGGACGTTGCGCTTTCAAGGAATATCAACAAGATCTGAAGCAAGTATTCAGTGATTTGTAAAAAAATTTAAAGCAATGTTTAGATGAAATGAAGGAGAGACTAATGAAGACTATAATTCGTACGGACAAGTTGTCCAAGCATTATGGCAACGAGATAAGAGCTGTTGACGAGCTTGACTTGGAAGTTTACGAGGGAGAAACCTTCGGTTTGCTCGGTCCAAACGGCGCGGGTAAGACGACAACCGTTCGTCTTTTGAATTGCATAATAAAACCGACGAGTGGAACAG
>JABXGU010000706.1 GCA_016550415.1 archaeon
AAAAAGACCTATTCTAGACATTGTTAATACTGGATTATTCCCTAACAGAGTATTATTAATTGCATTATTCACTCTCATCAGGCTGAATATATTTTGGAGTTTTTGATTACAAGAATATGGGTTTCAGATAATCGCGTGTAGCCTCGAGCAACTTTTCATCAGCAAGTTTGATGCTTATTGGGCTTATCACGATGTGCAAATCTCTAGTAGTAATGTATACATCACTTTTGTCTGGCACAATTCGTTTTTCCTTTCCTGCAATCCAATAATATTGGTTACCTTGGGGATCAGTTCGTCTCTTTAGTCGGTTTATAAATCGAATTCGTGTTGGACAAGCAACACGTGTTGGTGTGGAGGCATCCAGTCTAGTGGGAAAATTAACATTTAGGAAATCAACGCCTTGAGGAAGACCATGACTAATCACATGGTCAATAAGTCTGTGTGCTCGTCTGGCAACCTCTTCCACGTTTACGTCAGTATTATTGGGGAAAAACCAATTTTCGCTGGGTGTCTCTATTGAAAATGAAATGGCTGGGATGCTCCATGTCGCTGCTTCAATTGCTGCTCCCACTGTTCCACTCGTCAATATACTGTGTACGCTCACATTTAATCCTAGATTGGGACCAGATACGACTAGTTGACAATCCTTACAATATGTCCTACACCAGGCAACAGCATCTGCAGGTGTTCCTGTTGTCTCGATGATAGGTTGTCCGGCAATTGTGTTTCCTTTCTCAAATCGTAGGGGCTTATCAAAGGTCACCGCCTTCGAAATCCCACTGCGGGGCGTATCTGGTATAACGACTGATAGCCGATAATGTGGGTGCAACTCTTTGATGAGTGCTTCAAGAGCAAGTGAATGTGCACCATCATCATTAGTTAGGAAGAGGTGCGGGTGAGATTTTTCAGTCATGTTATGAATCACCATTATGGATTAATCAACCAGTTTTTTTGGGGATGAATAGTAATGTTGTTTCCCTAAAAAGAGTATTAGGGTTCGATTCCTGCTGAATCAATAGGATATAAAGGTCATGTCGCTTCCCAAATCCGATTCAAAAAGCTTCGATTCTGGCAAAGTCAAGAATCATCTCAGTTGTCTTGTTTCCCATGTTGCAGCACAGTTACGGGCAAGCAGTTTTGTCACAATTATACATGCTGGAAGCAGCGATTATCTCCGTTTTTTACACGACTTAATCATCAGCCTATTAGTGAATCGCCGTCAAGTTCATATATTTGATTTTCGTCGCAGAATAAAGCTCGTCTATTTGCAACAAGCACTCCGGAAGACCACATCATTAGAAATTGCTCAAAAACATCTTAATTTTCAGGTAATTCTTAATGAAGACCATTCACTCAAAGAATATCGTCGCCTTCATGGTCAAACTCCTTCTTCACAAACCCCCCCTGTTTTACTTCTCATAGACCCCTCAGGGCTTTTTAGTCGCATCAAAAGAGGTGTGAAACAGGCTTCATCGGTCCTCCAAATGCAATATGAAGCAGCACAATTACTCGCAGAACAAGGCTATGCGGTCGTCCTTTGCGATGCAGGAGATCGAAGCTTCCATCGTGTTGGATTATTAGTTCCTGCCCAGCTTACTAAAGTTTCCACACTAATTCTACAATTCCTTCCCGGTCGTATTCTTATTAATTATTGAATGATTTTGTGAGCTCAATTGCTGCTAGGCGCGATGGAGGTTTCTTCTACACGTTCACCGCAGAAAACACAAAAAACTGTATTTGGTTTCAGAGTCTTTCCACATTTTTTGCAGATTTTTAAGCCTGTTGAAAGTTGTTCTCCAAAGGGAACGAGGTGCATGCGACGACGCTCTAACAAATGTTGGCGACGTAGATACTTCCTATGTTGATTATCTTCTAAAGCAGCCAAAGCGCCAGAATAAAAGACCAGAGAAAGGATGGAAAAAATTGGAGCTACCATAGCAACTGGAAGCTGGGTAACTACAGCTAGCAGGAATGGGGCAACCCAACCAAGGGAGCCTCCAAGTAGGCTGATTACCGTTTCTATATTGAAGTAGACCATTACACCCAGTGTTCCTGCAAATATGTTCAGCGTACCACAAAAAAGTAAGGCTCCAAAAATTCGCCTCCAACTATTGTGGCGCATCTGCATACTCTGACGAACTGCACTACTGGCATTCTGGTTTGTTAGTACTACAAGGGCTGGAGTGAAAAAGAGGAGAATATACATAAACGGATAAGGAAAAGCAATTAGGCTAGCGCTCGCCAGAATTAATGCAACAATTACTCCTGCTTTTAATACAGTGGGTGTCAAGATTTTTGTAGATTCTTTTCTCTGATTTAGATTTTTCAGCTTTGGCACATTTTGGATAATTCGATGAATGGCTAAGGTTCCAAGAAGAAAGACTGCAAAAGATATGGTGAATTCCCTCAAAAAATTGAAAGCTATAATATATGCAAATGAAACTGCAACCAGGGTAATATCCATAGGATCAGTGAGACTTTCTGTTAGGAGCGCTTCGAAGTAAGCACTCATTATATCGATTGGCAGTATAATTAAGGCTGCGGCAAGTCCTCCTACAAAAAATAATCTGACCAATCCAAAGAATTGCTGCCTCAATAAGAATGTGCTCCGTTTTAATCCCTCACCAAAGGGAACACTTGCTTGCCAGTCACTAACACTTAGCTCGTCTTTGGAATTATTTACAAAAGGCACAGAAACTGTCACAGTCGCCACTCGAACAAATTTGAGTGTTTGTTACAAAAGAGTGTTGATGTATTAAAGTTGATGGTTCAGGAGGCAAAGGATGTGAAGATGAAAGGCTGTAATCGTTCGCGCATCTCCACTACTCGGCTTTGGACAAGGAGACGAGTAAGAACGTCAAATAATTCTGCTACATTTTCTCCCGATCTTGCAGAGGTCTCTACATACGCATCAAATTCTTGCCTCATCTGATATCGTTCTGCTTCAATTTCCTGCACAGCTCGTTTCGAAGCCAAATCCACCTTGTTGCCGACAAGTGTAATTGGCACTTCGTCAGGAACGGCTTTTTGAAAAGCTTGACGCCAACCCTCCAAATTATCAAATGTTTCTCGTTTGGTCAAATCAAAAACCATGATTGCTGCGTCGCTTCCCAAGAAGTACAATTTTCGGACAGCGTCAAAGCGTGGTTGTCCTCCCAAATCCCAAATAACTAATCTGATTAGCACTGAACCAACATTTGCTTCAGCGATGTTAAGAGTTGTGCCAATAGTCTGCTTGTATAGCTCGCTAAAGGTTCTTTTTGAAAAACGAGTTATTAAACTGGTTTTGCCAACCATTGGGTCTCCTATTACAATAATTTTGAACGTATGCTCTGAGCTAGACATTGTTTTGATCAATTCTTCCTTTAGCCAGCTTATTTTACACGCAACTTTTCGGTGATTTAACTGTGCCGATGACTGAAAAAGAGGGGTATTACCTAATGACAACCGTTTGTAGGTAATTACGATAGATTTAAGCTAAACAAGCCTTGTGTGCCTAGAGGAAGCATCAGTTTGACGATTCAAATCGATGATGCTGGCTGGGGTGACCCAGTTGGCGGCGTAATCATAGGAATCTACAGAGTTGAGACCGAAGAATTCCTAGCCAGAGAAATAGAGATAACTCATTTTCAATCACCGAGTTTTAGCAAGAAAACCTTCCTAGCAAGAGGATTAGAAATAGTGCTAAAAGCGCTTCAATGCTTTTCAGTGAAAAAGAAAGAGCCGATCGAAATATGTAGAGGCGTTGTGCTGGATGGAGTTCGTACAGGATTAATTGAACGTGGTTACAATGTTATCCCAACCAAGATTGAAGGTCACCTTCAAGAACTTGTAGAAGCCAACTTTGTAGGCGCCCTGGAAAAACTGGGCATTCCGGATATTCCCTTAGTCAGTGGAAAAGAACGCTTTTTCCGACAGCTAGAATGGGTCCAGAAGGATCTTCAGCATCGAGAACGCTACGCAAAAACGGGATGGAAAAACTGGCCAACTAAGCTACGCCACTGGAAACCTGCCTGGCGCCAGCAGGAACGTGGTCCAACTAACCCACCAATCATTATCAAACTCGGTGGTAGCATAATTACAGACAAGACTAAACCATCAACACCCAACCACGAAACCATAAATTTGTTAGCACAAGAAATTGCTTCGATTAAATCACATCCAATAATAATTGTCCATGGCGGAGGCTCATTTGGACACTTCCCCGCTGAGAAATACCAGCTGAAAAGTGGTGGAAGAAGTTCAAAGAAGAAACTTGGAGTGACTGAGACTCTTGCTGAGATGACAAAACTCAGTCAACTTATTCTATCAGCATTTCAAGCCGCAAAGCGCCCAGCCGTACTGATTAGATCTTCATCAGTCATAATGTCCCTGGACGGACGCATTTCACATATGGACCTTGAAGCTTTCAACTCCTTTCTTCAGCAAGGTTTCATACCAATACTATCCGGCGATGTTGTAGCTGACACTGTATCTGGCTTCACCATTATGAGTGGGGACCAAATAACCATGTATCTTGCTCGCATACTCAATACCTCCCAAGTCATTTTCGCAACAGATGTAAACGGCATTTACACAGATGATCCCAAGCAAAATCCCAAGGCACGACAAATCCCTCTCATAACGCCCAGCAATTTGGAAGAAATTCTTAAAGATGTAGCCATGGGGACGGCGAATAATGCTGCAGATGTAACTGCGGGCATGAGAGGGAAACTTACAGAAATCCTAAAAGGATTACCAAAGGGCTGTGAAGTCCTCATCTGTGACCTCAGAACGCCAGGAACACTAGCTCGCATTCTAGCTGGAAGAAAAGTACCGTGCACCCGTCTCCGTAATTCATAATTGAGGTGATTCCTTGAAACGCAGAGATTCTTCTGCTGGTTTTTCAGTTACATATTATGGATATGCTGCCCTTCTTGTTCATCTAGAGAAACTTGTTCTAATAGACCCAGGAATCCTCCATGAAAAACCACTAGTAGAAACAACTGCAGTCTGTGCTTCCTACATTCTTGTGAGTCATGCACACCCAGAGAATATTGGTAACACTGCCAATCATGCCATAGACAATGGAACAATGGTCATAAGCAATAATCAAGTCATTGAAGAACTCCAACGCCAAAACACTCCTGGGTACTATCTTGAGCCCCTCGCCAATGGAGAAGTATTCGACACAAAGACTGGCACGACTTTTACATCTTATGAACTGCGCCACAGCGGCTTCCTTGCACCACGGAACACTGCTTTCCTTGTCACTGGTCCTCAGGGTAGTGTCCTACATCTTGGACATGCAAAGGCATACGACGTATTGCGTAACTCTTGTCCTGATTTACTTTGTATATCAATAGCGGGCAAGAAAAAGGGAACCATGGATCCTAGCGAAGCTGCTGATGCTACAGTAGCCATTCGAGCACGTTATGTTCTTCCGATTTGCGGAGATGCAACTCAAGATAATGACTTTATGAATATCATCAAAAAACGCAATACCTCAGCAACACTATTACGCCCAAAAATTGGCGAAACTTACAAGATACGATAACTAAATTCAGATTCAGCTGAATTTTCTATTTCTCAAGAAGTCGCTTATAGAAGGTTACACGACGGTCCTGGATAATGTGATTGGAAGGAGTGAGATACTTATCACGAGCCTCTGAAGGATCAATCTTGGCAATTAATAACTGAGGTCGATTTGAACTACCCTTAGCCATGATTTCACCACGACAGTTGGTTATCTGGCTATGTCCATGAAAAGTAAGATCCTTTTCTTTGCCTAAACGATTCGCGGTAATGGTAAAAAATCGATTCTCAATGCTGCGCACAATCATTACCCGCTGGGCAAAGGGGAGCACAAGATTTGCAGGATGGCAGAGTAGTTCGCAGCCCTCAAGCATCAGAATACGAGATGCCTCTGGAAATGCCCAATCAAAACATACGAGGACCCCCAAAGTCACATTGGGCGTTCTATAAACCTTAGGAGCTTGATTGCCTGGTTCAAATAGCCTTTTTTCCCTGTCAAAAAGATGAAGCTTACGATAGCAACCAAGAAAACCATTAGGCCCCACAACTGCTGCACTATTGTAAACTTTCCCGTCCCCTCCAAGTTCTGCTAGGCCACCGACAATTATCATCTGATGAGCTGCCGCCGCTTCTAGCCATAACTGTGTAGTAGGTCCATCAGGCACAGGTTCAGCCAATCTCATTAATTCTGTCTTTGATGAGATAACATATCCAGTTGCACATAGTTCTGGAAAAACCAGAACCTGTACATCATGCTTGGCTGCTCGTTTGCAATACCTACCTAGAATTGCACGATTCTCCTCAGGTCGGGCTAAGCGTGGTTGTATTTGAGCTGCTGCAACATTCATAGGAAAAACCTTCAAGGTCCCTAGTGCTTGTGCGCCTTATCTGTATTACTTCAGAATTTTTCTGTATCATTTTTGCTTGCAAAAAAATGCCAAATATTGCCCTATTTTTGGCAAATTCTTCGCGTTGGCTTTGTGAGTTTAAGTATGGTCGAGTTTGACGAAGAACTGCAAAAGTGGACTCTAAAATGGTTGGGGCTAGCGGTGATGAATCAGATTGAGTTCATAAAATCTCAATTGCAATCCATTCGTGGCATAACTGGTGTGGAAAACATCTTCCTAGCTCAACGTGATGGATACCCCGTTGCAAGTGAAGGTGTTTGGCTACACCCTGATGAAATCTTCGGTGTTTCTGCAGCATCGTCAGCCATCTACGCTGTTACAAGTCGCCTCCATGAAACATTCAACTATGCTCTCATAGAAGGCTCACATGCCAAATTCCTCATCTTCGCTTTTCCAGGAAATCCCCAATATTTCATATCACTTACAACCAGGTCCAATGTCAATCTGGGCGTAGTCCTCCAATTCGCCCAAACATGCAGTGGAAAAATACATTCACTTCTTCAAGAGAATAATCCACTCCCGCCCCTAAGGAGTTACAATGCTAATCAAACAGAATCAATCCTAACTAGCTTTGATACCTCGCATTCCCCAATTTCCACCCAAGCTCCCTCCATTGGACATCAATCCTTTATCCTCACCGAGGTCTTGGTAAATCAACTACAGGATGTGCTTGATGACTTTATGGGAATCCTCAATGGCGTCACCCATACATTCGTCTCATTGAACGGAGGATATCCTATCTCAACCGCAGGACCTCTCAATTTCAAGATCGGTTCACAAAGTGCTTTCACCTTCGCTCTATACGATACATGTCGAAAGATTGCATGGCTAACCAAACGAATGCACATCGACCAAGTTACAATTGATTTAGGAACAGAACATCACTTCGTTTATAGTGCAGGTCCTGCCATCTTTAGCACGATTCTTCGAAAGAACCATCTTGGTCTAGGATACCTTCGCCTCCTTATTCCAAACTTTATAGCACGAATAAAAGAAACCCTCGATAAGGCAGCATACAAAGCACCAGAACCAAAAACTCAACTCTCGTTGAATCGCTTCATTGACAGCTTCCTAACGCCCTTCAATCCACATACATCTCCGAGTTGAAAAAACCATGCTGATAGATTGGAGTACAAAAATCATACAGAGTAAAGTTGTCTATTATGGTCCAGCAATGAGTGGAAAAACCACTAGCATCAAGGAATTATTTAGCAAACTCGGGCAAGGAGAGAAACTTGAATCCATTGAAACAACCACGGGACGAACCCTGTTCTTTGACTTTGGGGCCATCAATCTAGAGCGGGGTGAATGGACCCTGCAGATCTACTTGTGGTCTGCAACTGGGCAGGACTATTATGCAGAGACACGATCAACGGTTCTTACTGGAACCGATGGTATCATCTTTGTCGCTGATACACAACCCCATCTTCTCGATGACAATGTTCGTTCTTGGCAGGAACTAAAAAGCATGTTCGGGGACCAGCTGCATCAGGTCATCCCTGTTGTCGTGAATATGAATAAGTGTGACCTTCCTGATGCTATTTCTCAGGAGAGATTAGTTCAGGCACTTGCTTTGAATAATGGTGTAGAGATATTTGCTACCATCGCTACAAATGGGCTTAACATAACAGAGTCATTTGCTGCTCTTATCAAAGCCATTTTCACAAAATGAATGAGGCTATTGTGGGCTAGGATACATTTATTTAACTGCTTTTACGTTAGTATCAGTTAATTACTTGTGGCGGCAAAAGACGAGGATGAAGCAACCAAGAAGGTATGATCAGTTTCTACAAAATAACTTTACAAAGTGTGGAATCCAACTTACATCTAGTTCGTCTAGTTTGATGAAAAATTATGGGTACTTTGTTCCTATTAGCTGGCTATGTTTGATGTTTGCCGTCCTTGGCTTCTCAGGAATTTTAATTCCCTATAATTTGCTGCCTTGGTCACTAACTGACTCGTTTTTAATTTCAAGATTATTCTACTTGCTGCGCATTTTGATCTCCATTGCACCGTTACTTGTGACAATTTACCTGAACACCTTTTGGCTCAACAGAAAACCACTCAGCAAAACCAATCCTTCCCAATGGCTATTGGCTGGTAGCATAATTGCCATTAGCATAGCTATTCCCTGCCTCGTTTTTATGACATTTTTACAGTCAGTTCTTTTGTGGCTTGTCAATAGCCTGATCTTACCATACAATTTCTATTATGGTGTCATCGTTGCTGCCTTCTACCCAATTTTCTTCCTTTACATGATGGCAATAACCAGCATAGCCGCTTCTGACTCAGCAGAGTTTCCCAAGAGAATTCTGGCAAAACCAAAATTCTGGTTTTTCTTTACTCTGGTCTATGTCCTTCTCATCTTTGGAATAGTCTTGATGGGGGAGGCCTTTCTAACAGAACTGTGGCAGTACATTCCCTACGAAGAGTTCCTTCTAAGATGGATAATAGGGATGATGATCACATCTATACCAATAGCTTTGGTGTTGCCTGCCCTACCTCTACTGTTCACAATTTTTAGAAAGCCATCCGATTTAGCCGCTTCAGAAAAATTGGGATAGATAACAAGCTGCTTTAACTTGTTTAATCCATGTAAGGAAGCATCAGATTGGATTTCTGATTTCAGTTTGAATACAATAAGCAGTCTTTTTTGGAGATATGATGTACATGTGATAGTGGTGTGACTCTAATGAAGCCCAAAGTTCTCACTGAGGACGAGATTGCTGATATGCTGACCAAGGTGACAGAAGAAGAAATCAAAGAGTGTGAAACCCACACATTAACGCCTCTAAAGGAAATTGTTCTAGCCAGTGGCGTGCCTGGTGGCTCCATCGTCCGTGATATACAAGGAAACGAGTACCTTGACTGCACATCACAGGCTTGGACCCTAAATGTCGGTTATGTTAATCCTGATGTAGTCTATGCTGCCCAATTCCAAGCAGAAAGATTAACACATGTAAGATATGGTTATCCGACCGTTCCCAGAATCAAGCTAGTTAATAAGCTCTCCCAAATCGCTCCAAGACCTCTAAAGAAGGTCTCCATTCAAAACCAAGGTGGCGGCACCGCTATTGAGGCTGCCCTCAAACTAGCTTTAGTGCATAAGCCAAATGCTTCAATCTTCATAACTTCGTGGATGGGCTACCATGGTGCAAGCCTTGCTACAATAGCAGCTAGCAATTGGATGCCAAATCCCCTCATCCGTTTCCCAGGTTTTGGAATGGAACACTTCGTCAAGGTACCATACCCATACTGCTATCGTTGCAGAGGTAATCAAGACCCGAAGAACTGTGATCTGGAATGTCTAGAACAACTTCGAAGAACAATCATCTATGGAACCAATGCCCTGGTGGCGGGGGTACTCATTGAACCAATGCAGGGTCCTGGAGGACAAATACCTGCGCCACAACGGTACATTGAGGGTCTTCGCAAACTCTGTGATGAAGAGAATATCTTCCTTATCTGGGACGAATCACAGACGGCATTTGGACGCGTTGGCAAGATGTTTGCTGCTGAAATCTATGGAGTCACACCTGATATGATGGCTCTAACCAAAGGTCTTGGTGGCGGATTCCCTCTGGGCGCTACCCTCGCAGATGAAAAGTTGAGTGGCTTCACGCCAGCTGAAGAACACAGCACATTCGGAAGCAGCCCACTACTCATGGCTGCAGCTCTCATAAACATCGAAGTCATCCAACGCCTCGACCTACCAGGACGAGCAGCAAAAATGGGTGCGCATATCACCAAACGCCTCAAAGAAATACAAGAAGAATACGAGCAAATAGCAGATGTCCGCGGACCCGGATTATTCATTGGAATAGAAATGGTCAAAGATAGAAAAACAAAGGAACCTGCCAACTCCCTCGCCGATGCAGTTGTGCGAGAAGGCTTCAAACGCGGAGTAATATTTGACCTCTCTATGCCATTATTCCGAGGACTAAAATTCCAACGAAACGTCATCAAAATAAAGCCCCCCCTCACCATCACACAAGAAGAAGCCGATAGAGCTGTAGATGTATTCGAAGAAAGCATAAAAGTGGCCATCAACACCCTTGGCTAATCCCCATTCTCCTAGCATTTACCATTTTATCCCTCAATTTCCCAATTAAGCCAAAAAAATATGAACTATGTAAATTAAACAAGACTGAAAGTAAAATACTATCAAACCATTTAGACAAAAAGACTGCCAACAGCATAAGAGCCAAAAACCAGCTAGCTGAAAGTTGCAAAGGTATTTAGACAAAAGCGCAGTCTAATTGAGCAAGCGGTGGTGGGATCAATTTCAAAGAGTGCAAAAACTAAAACAGACAAACCCCGCATCGGAGTATTCGTATGCGAATGCGGCCGAAACATAGCAGGAGTCATCGACTGCCTAAAACTAGCAGACAAGGCGAAGCACCTTGACGGCGTAGTAGTCACCATGGTCAACAAATACACCTGCGCAGACCCAGGACAACAAGAAATCAAAAACGCTATAAAAGAACACAAACTCGACCGAGTCGTCGTAGCATCCTGCACACCCCGCATGCACGAACCCACCTTCCGCCGCTGCGTTGAAGACGGAGGACTAAATAGATTCCTTTTTGAGATGGCAAACATCAGAGACCAGGGAACATGGTGCCACGCCAGCGACCCCCACGGCTGTCAAATCAAAGCCGATGACCTCATCGCCAGCGCAGTAGCAAAAGCTCATCATTTACAACCGCTAGAAACTTTGAAAGTTCCCGTTACCCAAGTTGCATTAGTAATTGGGGCAGGTGTATCAGGAATACACTCAGCCCTAGACATGGCCGACGCAGGCTACAAAGTATACCTCGTAGAAAGATCCCCCACAATAGGCGGCATCATGGCACTACTCGATAAGTGCTTCCCCACGCTAGATTGCAGTATTTGCATTCTGGGTCCGAAGATGGCTGAGGCTGCTCGTCATCCGAATATTGAGTTGATTACCTGTGCTGAGGTTTCTAAGGTTGACGGGTTTGTGGGGAATTTCCGTGTGACTGTTAAACAGCGTCCACGTTTCGTTGATATTGATAAGTGTAATAGTTGTGGGGATTGTCAAAAGGTTTGTCCGATTTTAGTGCCGAATAGTTTTGATGCTAATCTTGGTTGGCGGCATGCGATTTACATTCCGTATCCGCAGGCGGTTCCTGCAGCGTATGTGATTGATCCTGACCATTGTTTGGGGTTGAGCCCGAACGCTTGTATGATGTGTGTGGAGGCGTGTAATAAGGCTGGTCAGCAAGCTATTCTTCCTGATGATACTGAGAAGATCCATGAAATTGATGTTGGCGCAATCATTGTGGCTACGGGTTATGAGCCCTATAATCCCACGCCACTCACAGAATATGGTTATGGTGTTTATCCAAATGTGATTACTGCCATTGAGCTTGAGCGTCTCATCAATGCTGCCGGACCCACTGAGGGTAAGATTATTCGTCCTTCAGATAAGAGCAAGCCTCACCGTTTTGCATTCATTCAGTGTGTTGGCAGCCGTGATGAACGGGCTAACATCTATTGTTCTGGCTTCTGCTGCATGTACACAATTAAGAACGCCCTTCTTCTCCATGAGAAGTATCCTGATGCTGAAATCACCATCTATTACATGGATATCCGTACCAACTTCAAGGATTACGAGGAGTTTTACAGGCGAGCCAGACACGCTGGTATCCGGTTCCAACAGGGACGCCCTGCCCAAATCACTGAGGACCCTGCCACTCAAAACCTCATTATCCATGCTGAAGATATGTCAACTGGACGACCCACCCAAAGAGAATACGATATGGTTATCCTTAGTACTGCTGCTGTTCCCAGTCGTGGAACAGAGGAACTAGCACGTGTGTTGAATGTTCCCATTGGTCCCTCCGGCTTCTTCATGGAGGCTCATCCCAAACTCAAACCCGTTGACGCTGCCACTGAAGGCGTCTTCTTCTGTGGCTCAGCTCAAGGACCCAAAGACATCCCCGCCAGTGTTGCACAAGGAAGTGCTGCAGCTTCCAGGGCACTGCGTATCATTACTCAAAAAGAATGGGAAATAGAACCCATCGTAGCAAAAGTCAACCCCGACCTCTGCCGAAACGTGACAACCAAGTGCGGCATATGCACAACACGCTGCGCCTATGGAGCAATTACTGCTGAACCAGGAAAAGCTGCACATGTGACACCAGCCAAATGTCATGGTTGCGGAACGTGTGTTGCTGAGTGTCCTGCTGGTGCCATCAGTCAGTATCATTTCACTGATGAGCAGATTATGGATCAGATTGCTGCAATTCTCAAAGAGAATCCTGAGGATAAGATTCTGGCCTTCGAGTGTAACTGGTGTAGTTATGCGGGGGCTGATCTTGCTGGTATTAGTCGCTATGATTATCCGACGACGGTGCGGGGTATTCGGGTGATGTGTTCTGGTCGTATTTCTGTGAAGTTCGTTTTGGAGGCGTTTCGGCGTGGCGCTGGTATGGTTCTTCTTTCTGGGTGCCGACTTACTGAGACAGGGAGTGATTGTCATTATATTTCTGGGAATGTTTGGACAGATAAGCGTGCCAAGCGTATCTCAGCGATGCTTGAGCGGATCGGCATTGATCCTCGTCGGTTTAGGCTTGAATGGGTTTCTGCCGCTGAGGGTGATAAATGGGCAGCGATTATCCGGGAAATGACTGAACACCTTCACACCATTGGACGGGATGCTATTATTGCAGAGAATGAGCGGGTGCGTCCAGAGCTTGAAAGCAGGTTGACTAAACTTTCCAAAGAGGAGTCTCCCAAGCCTAAAGCTGCCCCTCGCGAGGTGACCCAATGAATATTGATAAGCAACTACAGGAAATTGCAGAGAATCTAGCCAAGTGCGTCAAGGATGCAATTTCGTGTTTTCAATGCGGCACATGTGTTGCTGCATGCCCAGTTTCACGAATAACTGGCGGTGACTCCTATCATCCACGCCGTTTTGTGTGGAAAACCCTAGAGGGTCAAGCTCACACTCTGCTTGAAGATTCAATTTTATGGTTGTGTACTAGCTGTCATGCTTGCCTTGAACATTGTCCACAAAAAGTGCCTGTCTCTGAATTGATTCAAGATTTACAAAACCTTGCCAGCGAAATTGGCTGTGCCCCTGCAGACATTGTTGCAGAGGTTGATAATATCCTTGCAACTGGCTGGGCTCTGCCTCCAAGTGAGTCTGTAAATAAACGTCGTGAACAAATGGGTTTGCCTCCTGTTCCAATTGCGAATCGCAATAGTCGTGACCTTCAAGCAATTGCCAAGGCAACGAAACTAAACAAACGGATAAAGCAGGTTAAGGCTCGTCGTGAAGCTGAGGCTGCCAAGGCTGAAGGAGGTGAAAAAGCCGAGTGACAAATCCTGGCTGGGCTCTCTACATGGGTTGTGTGATTCCCAACAGGCTACCCTTCATGGAACTTGCTATTCGTGAAACATTAAGGCATTTTGATATTCCTGCAAAGGAACTCGACGGGTTCACATGTTGTCCCAATCCACTGACCCTTCCACATCTTGATCATGAAGCTGCCCTAGCTATTGCCGCTCGTAACCTAGCTGTTGCTGAAGCACAGGAACTCCCAATTCTGACACCGTGCCATGGCTGTTTTGAAACCCTAAAGGGAGCCGCTACCCGCCTCAATGATGAAAAGCTTCGGAGTCGAATTAACGGGATACTGGAAAAAATAGGGTATGAGTATAAGGGCAAAGCTCAAGTCAAGCATTTTATCCAACTACTGTATGAGGATATCGGCACTAAAGCAATCTCTGAGGCAGTCATAAATCCCCTAGCAAACTTTGATGCTGCCCTCCATGTTGGCTGTCACATTCTCCGACCAAGTAATTTACTCAAAGTCGATGATGCCCAGAGACCCGTCTTACTCGATCAGTTGGTCCGTGCCATTGGAATAACCCCGATCCGATACCAAGATGAAATGGACTGTTGCGGCTATGGAACTCGACAAGCTAATCCCGACCTCTCTCTCAATATACTTGGCAACAAAATATCTCATATGAAGCAAGCAGGAGCACAGGCTATCATCGTTATTTGCCCAGCGTGCACACTAGCTTTTGATCTTCTCCAGAAAACAGCACTCCGCGATTCAACAGATAAAGAAACCATCCCAGTCTTCTATTATCCTGAACTCCTCTGCCTAGCTCTGGGCACTCCACAAGAATCGTTAGGCTTTGGTCTTCATCGTGTAAAAGTGGATGAAATCCTAGCAAAAATCCTTCCAAGTTAAGTTGGCGAAGTTCACTAAATTTAGAGTACATTACTCCATAATTTCATCTGGCTAAATTGTGATTATTCTTGTTGCTTTTCTAAAATATGATAGTCAATCATGATCATGCTCCAAACCAACTCAGGAAAATGGGAGCGAATACTGGTCCAAGGGCCACGTAAACCCAGAAGAAACCGATGGCTAGGGCTGCAGTAATTGGGACGGTAAGAAATGAGGTTACAGCAATCCGCTTCAAAGGAGACTGATTCAAAGGAACACGATTCGCCAATCCTGCACCAATCAATGCTGTAATCAGAATATGTGTCGCAGCAAGAGGAATCCAAAAAAGCGTACCAACAAATAAGACTATTGCACTCGAAGCCGCTGAAGAAAAACTAGTGCTTGGACGAAGCTCTGTCAATTCCATACCAACGGTGCTCACAACACGCCTTCCCAAAAAAATAACTCCAACTGCCATTCCGACCCCGCCCACCAGGAGAGGAATTGTCATATCTTCTGGGCTAACAAACATGGTCAATAGTCCCACTGCCTTAGAAACATCATTCCCCCCTCTGCTTAATCCAATAATTATTACCATGAAAAGAAGAAGCCAGCCAAAAATCTCCTCAACTCTTCGAACCTCCTCAAAACCACCCGCTCGAGACAATACAAGTCTTTGCACTAACAATTGCAATAGAAATGCAATTGCCAAACTGAAGATTGGGCTTAGAATCCAGCCTATCAGTATAATCAGTAGAGTATCAAATCGTAGAATTTGTGATGCTGTAGTAATCTGCATTAGTAATCCGATTCCGAGTATACTACCCACAATGGCATGAGTTGCAGAAATTGGATAGCCCTTTAATGAAGAAATAAGAAGCCAAGTGGTCATGGCAAGGGCAACGACTAGAATTACTTCTAGGGGGAAGGGTGTGACCACAATATCGGCACCAAGGGTTTCACTTACTCCTCTTCCCAGCAATTGGGCGCCAATGATGTGAAGGCAACCACACAATATAACGGCTGCATTTAATGTGAGTGCCTTTGCCCCTACAATGCTAGCCATTGTATTATCGTTGGCTCCAATGGCTATCGCCACAATTGCTGCCATGATAAACAGGGTGAGCAATATCAGTGTAGGGATAGTGATTGCCAAACATGTAGCCCCCGGCAGCGTAAGATTTGAAATTAGGTGTTGGGAAACTCAGAATATACCTAATCTATATATTCTCTATAGGGCTATATTATCTACATATAACATTTAATAATCTTTTCTCAAAAGCAAGCCACCTAGAATTGACTCTTTGTAGAAAACTTTTTTTCATTTGAATATTCTCAAGCAGAATATCTTCCTGCATCCCATCGGTGATTTACTAGTGCCCGAACAAATTCTAGAGATCCAACATCCAATGCGAAGTTTTGTCCTACTCTTGGCTGCTAATTTCCTTTGGATGATTGGTCTAGCAATATACCTACCCTTCTTGGGATTATTTCTTCGATCTTACCTTGGAGCAAACCCAGTTGAAGTTGGATTATTTTCTTCTACAATATCCTTGAGTGCCATCATTACAACACTAATTGGCGGTCCGTTGACAGGGAGGTTTGGTGAGAAGCCAATAATCATCATATCATGGGTTTCGATAGTGCCTGCACCTCTCATCTATATTTTTGCTCCAAGTTGGCATTGGACATTATTAGGTGCAATTTCTGAAGGAGCAGGTTTCCTGGGTGCTGGTGCATTTGGAAGTTATATTAGTCAAATAACTGGAAGAGAACGTCGTGGCCTAGCTTACGGTCTCAATATGGCATCCTATGCTGCTGCTGGTATTCCTGGTCCAGTGCTTGGCGGATTTTTTATTACAAATTATGGATATTACTTTGTTTTTCTCATTGCTGCAGTTCTTTACTTTGGTAGCACGTTAGTGGTGGCACTGATATCGCCAGTTCCAAAACATAGTGTTGAAACTACCAGCAAATTGCCTCAGTCTGATTGGGCAAGGAAATACAACATCCCTGTTACTCGAATATTCTGGGCTGTTACTCTACTATATGCTGTTGTCCTAACATTATCAAATATTGGAAGTATCTTTCTTCCTCTTTTCTTGGTTGATCGGTTTGGTCTCAATGAGTTTCAAATCGGAATAATGGGAATGATAGCTAATGCAAGTGCATCAGTATTCGGACCATTACTGGGAATGGCTGGTGATCATTGGAGTCACACACCCATAGTTGCAATATCCGTTTTTGGATGGCTGGGATTCTATGGGCTATTATTGATCTGTCCCGATACTATTCTTCTAATGGTGGTCTACATCGTTCAAGGTCTCTCAGCAGGATTATACCCACTATTAGGCGCAATCATTTCTAGAAACCTTACAAAAGCCCAATTGCCCAATGCATTTGTAATATTCGAGTCCTTTAGCCGTATTCTAACTCCGTTCTCTCCACTCATTGGAGGTATAGGATATGCCATTAATCCTAGTCTACCCCTTTTGATGATTACTCTCTTCCTTCCCCTTCCTCTATTAATGGTTCCAGTTTTATCTAGAATAGTAAAAAAGGAAAAACAAGCAAGTAGTTCTTCTAGTTGAATCTTGTAAAAAAGCAATGAGAGATGTTCCATTCAATCTTGGATTCATCTTACCAATATCCAATATGTAGTGGTAGTGTTTACTGTGGAGAATAATCTGGCAGTTGAAATTCAGGAGAAAGCTCTGAAGTGGGGCGCAGACCTGATAGGCTTCGCCTCAGTAGACCGGTTCAACAGATACCCCTCTGAACACCAGCCAACCTTCGATTTTCCAGAAGCGCGTACAATCATAGTACTTGCCTTAAACATGGTTGATCCAATACTAGACATTTGGGTACATGCGCCCCCCACAAGCGGTGTTGGTCGGAACACAATTGGCAGAGCCTTTGAAGATGAAATACTTCTGGCTATTTGCTATCGTCTTGCTCTCTTCTTACATCATCGTGGAGTCAAATCAAAAATCCTAAGATATGAGCCAGGCATCTATCTCAAGGATGCCGCGGTTCTAGCAGGATTGGGAGTCATCGGACGAAATAATCTACTAATCACGCCTCAATATGGTCCGCGAGTACGTCTTCGCGCTCTTGCCGTCAATGTTGAACTTCCTCCCAGCCTAGTCATGACTGAAAACATCTACTGCAAAGACTGCGACAAATGCATCAAGGCATGCCCTGTTAATGACCTAGAATATGGCAAGTTCAATCGAGAACTATGCCTAAGTAGCCCCCTTCACAAACGCACTATTTCCCCCAATGCTACAATCTGGTGTACCCGCTGCTCATGTGTTTGTCCTGTAGGTCTTAAGGTCCCCTGTGATGACACAATAAAAATTACCATGGAAAAATAATCTGTCTGCAAGTTTGAATCTCTCAGTATTGATGTAAATAAAGCCTTATAGTAGTCCCTATCAAATGAATGGCTATGCCAAAGATTATCCACTTTGAAATTGCTATTGATAATCCAGACCGAGCAATAAAGTTCTACCAATCTGCGTTCAATTGGAAAATCAGTAGGTGGGGAGGACCAGCAGACTATTGGCTAATTAATGCTGGTGAAGAGAGTGAACCTGGAATAAATGGCGCCCTACAACGAAGAAAAGATGCCCCACAATCAGTTATAACAATAGTAAGTGTACCCTCAATTGACAAAACACTGGACAAGATTAAGAAAGCTGGCGGAGAAATCACAGCTCCAAAAATGCCGGTACCCGGTGTTGGCTGGGCAGCATACTGCAAAGATACTGAAGGAAATATAATCGGCATATTACAAGAAGACCCCTCCGCAAAATAAGCGTGCACTAAGAACCGATTGAAGCCACCTAGATTCCACATGAAGAAGAACTATGCGAAGTCATTTAACTAGATATGCCTAGATGAAAATACAAAATCAAATAATCAAGATAAATACCATAAGAAACGATATCTGTGCATTCTAAGGTGTTGAAACAATGCCACAATACGACCTCATAGTTGTTGGCGCTGGACCTGCAGGTGCCCATCTAGCGCAACAAGCAGCTAAGCTAGATCTTAATGTTCTACTCCTCGAAAGACTATCACGAAACCGTGTAGGAGACAAGGTCTGCGGCGAAGGCATCGCCCTCCACCACTTAAAGAATGCAGGAATACCCTATCCAAAAGGCGATGAATTGGGTACACCAATCAATGGCATCGACATCTACCCACCCAGCATGAAAAACTACGTCACAGTGAGCCAACGCCAACCAGGCGAAGTCTGCGACGGATGGACCATTGACCGCCTACATTTTGGCCAACGTCTCCTCAAATACGCAGAAGAAGCAGGCGCTGAAATACGTGACAATTCTCACATCCTAGAACCCATCATGGAAAAAGGTACGGTCAAGGGTGTCAGCTACAAAGATACAACCACCAAAACCACCAAAAAAGTCACTGCCCATGTAACCGTTGACGCAACAGGAATGTCAGCAACACTACGACGAAAAATGAAACACCCCCTAATAGAAGACACAATCGACCTATCAGATCAAGCGGTCTGTTATAGAGAAATCCTGGAACTCAAACAACCCCCAGAACACCCCGACCGCTGCATAATCATCATGGACGATAGATACTCGCCAGGAGGCTACATCTGGATATTCCCAAAGGGCGGCACAATAGCCAACGTCGGACTCGGCACCAAAGGAGGACAAGGACACAAAGCAAAAGACCTCTACAAACAATTCCTGGCAAGCCATCCAATGTTCAAGGAAGCAAAAGTCATACACGGAGGCGGCGGAGCATGCCCCTTAAGACGACCCCTATGGAGCTGCGTCGCAGACGGCATCATGTTCATAGGAGACGCAGGATGCCACTGCTCACCTTTGCATGGAGGTGGTGTGGGTTCTAGTCTGGAGGCTGGGCATGTGGCTGCTCCTGTTGTTAAGGCTGCTGTTGAGTCTGGTGATGTTTCTATGGCTGGTCTTTGGGACTTTAATGTTAGATACAATCGTTTTGGCTATGGTCAGAA
>JABXGU010000707.1 GCA_016550415.1 archaeon
TGATAGGTATTTTTCTTTCAATCGCTAATGGGATCTTTGCAGCCATGTATGTGGTCATGGGTCGAAAGTGGGGTGGTCATGAGGGTTATAATGCAATTACAACTACCTTCTGGGGTTATGCTTTCAGTACATTATGGATGGTACCACTCCTCTTTATTTTACATCTCTTCATTGTAGATGTACGGGTTGTGGGCTTTGTCCTCCTCCTTCCTATTGAGGCTTGGTTATTGATGGTAGGCTTTGCTCTTTTTGCAACAGCCATTCCCTATGTCCTTACAAACTACGGAGTAAAACACATTGATGCTTCCGCAGCATCCATTCTGCTTCTTTTAGATCCAATAAGTGCCGTAATAATGGGTGTCATTTTCCTCTATCAACAGATTGCCTTCTGGCAACTCATTGGGGCGATGCTGATCTTCCTTGCTACAATTCTCATTGCTTTAGAACCAAAAGTTACTACGGACAAAGGAACTGAAATTAACCCAGATAGCAAATAATTATCACTTCCTCTACGCTCTTAAATTCCTTCTACGGTACGCATTAAAGCAAGAGATGACAAAATGTATTAAGGAGCCGTACAACAACATGAGCCTTCCTTTAGGAAAACTTGGATGGTCAGACTTGGAACATCTAGTTTTCCGTCATCTCCCCCGTGTTGCTGATTCTCGTCTCCTACCACTCGATTTCGCAAAAGCCTCTTTAACAGGAGCTTTCATCACCGCCTCTGATCCTGTGATTGGTGTTCCTCTACATCATTATGGATTCTTTGCTGTTCACTACTCTGCCACAGATGTTGCAATGGCTAAGGCGACTCCTCAATATCTTTCTCTAGGTATCTATTATCCTCCAAACACGCCAAAATCATGGCTTGAGAACAATATGCGTTTACTTGGCAAGGAAGCCCGAAGACTGGATTTACAAATCCTTGGAGGGCATACTGGTGGATACAATGGGTTGACACAGCCACTAATTTCCACCACATGTTTTGGTGTAATACCAAAGGGTCTTCCAGAACCCCGCTCAGTTACCGTAGAAGATGTTTTGGTAGCTGTAGGCTCGATTGGATGGGAAACCTTCTGGTTCCTCGCTAATGTTCAACCAGACAAAGTTGAACAAGTCGTTACATCAAAACAACGCAAAGAAATCGCAGACAATCTGGAACCCTTTGCCCTAACACCTCTTCTCCGTTCATTGCCCTTACAAGAAATACCTCTTTTACATGACCTTGCTGAAGGTGGCCTTGCAACGGGTCTCCTAGAAGTTGCTCATACAACAGGTTTAGGTCTTACAATTAATTATGATGCCATTCCAGGAAATCAAACAGCTCTCGAACTTTTCAGGCAATTACAATGGGATCCAATCTTTTGTTCTTCTTTTGGGAGTTTCTTATTCGCGAGTTCCAATGAGGTTGCACACAGCATTATCGATTTTGCTCAACAACAAGGCTTTGCAGCCGCAATTATCGGGAATTTTCAAAAGGAAAAAAAGGTCATCGTTAATCGTAAAGGAATTTCTTCTCTCTTAACGGAGGGTCCAGATCCGTACAAACAACTGACTGAACAACTGGGTTAATCATCAGGCTGGTTGATGGGCACTAAAAACAAGGAAGGCACCAAGGAATCGACTTAGCCGTCGCTTACCCAAAATTGTGTCAAACCGAATGAGGTTTTGCAACAACTTCTTGGGCGTAAATGGAGGTGCATATACTGATCCTTGATATTTTACATTGCTAAAACCTGCCTGATGCAGCATTTTCTTCATCAACCATGGGCTAAGAAATTGTGCGTAACTATAAACATCAGGGTGGAACCAACTTTGGAGGCGGCGTTCAAGTGACCAAAGGCTTGCAGATGAAAGAATGCCCAAGATAAGAGTTCCATGAGGGCTTAGTGTTTTATTGAGTTTTTTTAGAATTCCAAGTTTATCAGAGATGAACTCAATCACTGTCATACCTAAAATTAGGTCAAAGGAGTCACGTCGAAAAGGAAGAAATTCGGCATCACCACACACTAAATGGGTTCGGGCATTTTCTTTGAACTTGTTCTGGGCGATTTTTAACATATCCAGTGAGAGATCAATTCCTACAGATTCAGCATCACGTTCTATTAGGAACTTCATCGACATACCTGTTCCAACACCAACATCAAGTGCTGTTCCCTTAATCTGAGGAGGAAGCATCGCAGATAATGCAGCAGTTTCTACCAACCAGACATACTTTCCAATTGGTGAATCATACCACAGGTCATAAACCTTTGACAAGCTACCAAATGCAGAGGTGACAGCTTGTTTATGATTCTCCTGTTGGCTGCCTGACTTTTTCATTTGAATAATTCCCTCATATCTTACATCCCTAACATCAACCTCAGATTTGTGAAAGAATTCGATCAACCAGTTGAATAACTTCCTCAGGGTCTTTTCCAAAAATTACGCCTAGCGCTTCGAGACCATGAGCTCCATGGTCAAAGAGGATTTGTGGTACGGTGTTCATCGATTGTAATGCAGCCACAGTTAGGCATTCTGGAACCGCTGCACCTTCTGGAAGGTGGTATTCTTTTACCTTTAAATCCGCACTACGCGCACCGTCAATAATGAGTGGGGAGGCACGCAATGAAATTGCAGACCGGATTTGATGATTAAGGAGGTGGGCTTCAAGAACGGCGCGACCTATAAAGGGTGCCCATCCAAAATCCACTTCACCCACAGCAATTGGATTGTTACGAACTCGGATTATTCGTCCAGTCAATCCTGCTACATCAGCCAAGTCTCTCGGGTTGGGAAGGCAAAAAACGAAGTTGCTTCCGACTTCTGGAATTAATTTATAGAAGCTAGGGCGGGTTACAATGCGACGAATGGCTTCTCTTATTTGTTCAAGGACTTCAAGGCGTTTTTCATCAGTCATTGATGAATCCCTATCTCAGCTGGATTGTTTTTTCTCCTTATCAAGGTACAGCTTGTTACACAAGGGTTATATACGTGGTGTATACGAACCTTCAACAATTCTAAAGGCGGAGGACGAAACAAGTGGAAGAAAAACATGGCTCAATCTCACTTTATGTCTCAACGATCGGGGTTCTCAGTGCCCTTATGGCAGTTCTTGCTTGGGCGAGTATCACTGTTCCTCCACCAGTACAATCCATTGATGCTTCATCGGTTCTGATTTTTGCAGTATCAATTCTTTATGGTTCTGAACTTGGGATGATTATTACTAGCATCGGACAATTCATTGGAAAAGGCTTCTATCTTAGTTCACTTGCTGCTCCTGCTATCTTCATTCCAGGAATTGTGGCCGTTCGGGGTCCTGAAGCTGCAATCGTTGGATATATTGGACGAA
>JABXGU010000708.1 GCA_016550415.1 archaeon
GGTTAGGGTGATTGTGTAATTGCCTTCTGAATCGTAAGAATGAGTAGTTGTCTTTCCCGCTCCTGTGTTCCCGTCGCCAAAATCCCATGTGTAATTTACGATTGTTCCATCTGGATCACTGCTGCCCGAAGCATCAAAGGTAACTGTTTCGCCCACTTCGGGAGAACTAGGTGAACTGGTGAAACTAGCGATAGGAGGTTCGAGCTCAATTGAAATACTATCCAATAAAGACTTGACTTCATTCCAATCTTCAGACGTTGCAGTATAATAAGCGTATGCATTTAAAAATACGCCATTCTTGACAAACGCTAGTTCCAAGCGATTAATGTCTAGTTCAGAATCATAACCAAGGGCATATCCTGCTACTTCCCCGGCGATATCCGTTGTTCCTGTCTCATCTAGCGGATAGTCTTCGTGGTACTCTAAGAACATATTGGTGGCTTTTGATTCCAAAGCAGACCCTGTCAACGTATAATCTGGTGCTTTTTCGTAATAAAGCATAACAAAATCATAGTTTGCTCCATCCCAAAAAACTAGCAGTCCAGCTCCTTCAGGATCGAATTCAGAAACTTCTTCGGGATAAGGGGTTTCCGATTCTAGATACCAATTTTCAGGTAGAGTTACTGTTGGTTTTGAAATGGATGTTGCGCATGAAACAATAGGAAACGAAATTGCAAGACAAAATAGAATACATCCAATAACCGTAAGAGATTTTTTCATTTTCTAGACCACAACCCCCTTTTCTCTCTATTTTCAAATAAGACTTTTGGTTGCAACTCGTTAAAACAGACATAAATTACACGCGAGGTTGGTATTAGTCATTCTGAATTTGATATCAGGATAATTTGAGGGTGGGTGGCAAAAGGCTTGTCGCTATTCTTAGTTGAAGATCTATACACTAACTTCACTCTTGATCTGGTTGAGCTGCGCCGCATTCAGCGCAGAACTTCGCAACAATAGGAATTACGGCCTTACAGTTTTTGCATCTTTTAGTGTCTACTCCTCCAGGAGGACTCCTACCACACTCTGAGCACTTTTTGGCTGCATAAGCCATTTTCGCGCCGCAATGCATACAATAGCGTTTCTTCTCCATGAAACTCACTGTTATGCTTGTTCCCCTCAACCCCTTTGCATCAGCAGACAAAGTAACCTGCCCAGCACTCCTAGAAGATACCAAAACAGACTTAACTCTATCTTTGCCCTTAGGAATCTTCGTCAAAGGCTCCTCTATCCTGCCCATTGACGAACTGAGTTTGATCTCCGTGTCAGACAAAGCAGACACCGAATTGCCCTCCTTATCCAGCAGTTCGATGATTATGGATGATTTTGATTTGCCATCCGCGATTAGCTCGTTAGGATCTACAGTAATCCTAATCTTAGTGGGTTTAGAAACCTTCTCTTTTGGTTCCCTTTTCTTAAGGAAGAAGAACAATAATACTATAACAGCTACGATTATAGGTATTATGATGGGGATTAATATCCAGAAAGGAAATCCGCCAGCTGCCGCCTCCTTCACTGTAATAAGAATCGTAACCGTGTGAAAGTTGCCAGCCGCATCCCTGACCGTCAAAGTAACTATGTAATCACCTTCAGCCCCGTAAGTGTGCTTAGGTGTTACTCCGGTTCCTGTAGTTCCGTCTCCAAAATCCCACTCATAACTGACAATACCAACATTGTCACTGGAGGCAGCAGCACTGAAGGGCACTACCGATCCAAGGTTAACAGTCCTATCGCTACCCGCATTTGCAAGCGGTGGTTCATTGTCGACACCGTCACCATTGCCTGGCGGTGGAACGGTTATGGTTTTTGTGGCTGTGTCTGTTAATCCCTCATCATCTGTGACTGTTAAGGTGACTGTGTATGTGCCAGACGAGGAGTAAGAATGACTGCTTGTTGCTCCGGTTGCCGTTTTTCCATCGCCAAAATCCCAA
>JABXGU010000709.1 GCA_016550415.1 archaeon
AAAGTGCAAATGTTAGTGGGAATCCATATTGTGGTAGAAGCCACCCAAAGAAGATTAGGAGTGGCATGGCGAAAAGCATTGCAATTGTGGGTCTGAAGGAGTAGAGACTGTTGCGGATGCGAGTAGGGACGACATCAATCATGACCCGCTGAGTCAGTATGTTTGAGAATGCATCAAAGAGATGTGTGAGAACAAAAATGATGAAGATTAGAATGACAGGGATGATTGATTCGAAAGGTATTTGGAAAATCGGAATAGCGGTGAATGGAAAATAGAAAGTTAATATCGTTGCTGTCATTGGTGGTGCAGGGAAGAGAAGCGTACTCAAAGCCAGAAAAACATAGAATATAAAGCCGCAGAATTGGAGTAGTCGGAAACGGTATATCCATTTAGCAGGATCAAATCTTTTTGACCATACGCCACTCCTTTCTTGTATCACAGCTTGAGGTATAAAGATGGATGTTCGAAAAGCAGAAACAGCAACATCTGTCAATAAATAGCTGAAGTAGAGGGGAAACAGGAGTAGATTCCACCAGAGTGCTCCTGTTGCCCAGATGAGTACTTCACCAAAGAGAGTGAATGCAACAAACCGTGATGAAACGGTGAAAAGAACACCATCCTTTAGAAGGCGACCATATTCCCTGAGTGATAGCCGTTTTTCACGTGCTTCACGTACACCGGGCAGGTCCTTAACAACCAGGAGTACTACGAATGCAAGAATCATAAATGCAATTGCTTGAATTTGAAACACCCATGCTCGACTATACATGAATGCTAGCAAGCTTCCAGGGATGAGCACAAGGGTGGAAACAACTTGGAATAACATCCCTACTCTACCAGAGAATACGCCATACTGTTTACGGTCTTTATCATGAGGCATGACAACACGATAATTGTTGTCAAACCACGCCTGAAAGGCACCACTCTCTTGTGATGCCCCTAACCCTATCAAAATATAGATGGTCAGAAAGATTGGGAAGGGTGTGGAATAGGTTATCTGAGAACCCAACCAAAATGCAGCAGAATAACATACAAGGGCTGATGCTATAACCCAGCGTTGTCCAATCCAGTCTCCTACAGCTCCTGTGGGGTAATCAAGGGCAGTCTGTATTACTAATTGGATTACTACAAGGACGCCAACCATTGTTAGCCCAGCGATATAATCTCCACCACCCAAAGATTCTGCTATGTAAATCATCCAAAATGTCGTCGAAATCTGATAGGATGCCGCAAAAGCAGGTAGAAGTATGGCCATTATTTTGGCTAGATGTAGCCCAGCTTCACTGGCACCTTCAAGACCAAAGAGCTGAGCAAGCTTACTCATATTGAATATCCCGGAGAAAGAATGATTAATTGCCACCGAGAACATTATTGCCCAATATAAGCCTTGGTACTAACCAGGGTGGTAAGCATAAAGAAATTATTCACTTACCCCCTCAATCATAAAACTTTAGGATTCATTCCTTTGATCAACTAAGAAATATGTTCCTATCTGTCGAAATCTTGTACATGTCTTGAAAAAAGGAGAGGGGTGCCCAGCAATGCTGGGCATAAAATAAGTTGTTTAGTGTTGTTTTTGACGCTTGCGGAGTAGGCCAAAGCTAATTCCTATAGCAATGGCAAGACCAATTGCTTCTACGGGGAAGCCAGGAATAGGAGGAGGCGATGAAGTGGTCGGTGTTTCAGGAACATTGTTGACAGTCACAGTAACAGAATCAGAAGCAGAGTTACCCGCATTATCATAAGCTAAGGTAGTAACAACATAGACACCATTTGAGAAAAAAGTCGTATTCCAACTACAACTAAACGGTGCACTGAAATCCTGAGTGACCAGTGAACCATTGACATAGAATTCCACACGAAATATTCCGCTTCCTGGGTCACTTGCATCGACAGTAATTGTTTGAATGTCACTAACCTCTGTACCATCTAATGGCGCAGAAATGGAAACAATAGGATCGATGGGATCTCCCACAGTGTAACTGTAGTATAGACCACCATTGTCCTTGACACTAAAAAGGCCTAAATTGTCTGTAGCGTTGATATAGTATCTCACCAGAGAATTCCAGATTTGGTCAGGAATCTGACCCAAGTACGTGTCTCCTGTTGTTGGGGTCATGATTACCTGCTGGAAGGAGCCCCCACCAACTCGGTAGTATAATATTACACTGTCAAGACCAACTCCAGTGTCTATGACATCTGCTGTTACATTCACAGTATCAGAGTATATGACTGGGTCAGGATCATGCGCAATGGAGCTAATTCCTGGAGGAGTCTGATCCCATGTAGTGTAGCTCCAGTAAGCAGCACCATCTAAAGCGGTTGTTGTCATGCCCCAAGTATCATTGGCTGTTACATAGTATTCTACAAGGGTATCATGGGGTTGTCCTGGAATGGTTGCAGCATAGGTGTCTCCTGATTGATATGCCATGGTTGTATTCTGCCAAGTACCAGCATTGATTCGATAATGCAACAGTGCAGTGTCTAGGTCTTGTTCTACAACATCTGCTGAAACTTGGACAGCTTCATTGTGGTCTGGGTTAAGTGGACTACGTTGAACATTGCTTAGCTGGGGAACCGGATCATCATAGAGGTATAAGTCATCCAATAGCAGTTCCAAGCGATTACCTGAGCTAGTATATCCATAGAGGTATATGCGGATAATCTCGGTGTCAGGTGGACTGCCAAAGACTGCTTCATAGTCATGGGCTAGGTCCCTGTGCATCTGCATCCAAGTATACATTGTATTTGCGCCTGTAACATTGAAGTAACCAGCTGTGCTCGAGTTACTTGGCAACAAACCACTATATGATGCCAAGTAGTAGTAGAGGTTGTAACCGTTTTCAAAGTATACCCTAATACGAACGTAATTTCCGCTTATTGGCGTGTAATCTTCTAGGCGCCACATAACATCCAGATATGTTTCCCGGGTGCCATTGAGTGGACGCCAATTCGACTCTTGATCGAAGTTACGGTCTGCACCATTATTGAGTGTAAAGTTAGCTGCTTTACTTCCTGAATAAGCAGTATCTGTAACTCGAAATTCATCGTATTCTTCATAATCCCAGCCCCAACCTCGAACACGTGAACCTACAGCACCTTGATCCTCGTACCCTGCACCACAGATAGCACCACTCTCTAGTTTCATATCGTCAAGCAGAGTGATAAGTCGAGAACCTGTTCCATAGTTTTGCATCCAGAAGTAGTTGTAGTCTAAGAAAAGCTCATTAGTACCAAAGTAGGCTCCTGCATCAGCCCATATATCACGCTCACAATACACCCAACTATCAGTAGTGTTGAACCAATCTACATGAAGACAAAGCCTTGAGCTTGAATTGCTAACTGGAGCAGATGATCCACCATAACCCACTAAGTATACAAGGTCAAAATACTGTGCGCCATTATAGAAGAAGAACCAGAACATTGACATAGAGTTTGCTGTTGCTTGTTGATAATTCAAGTACCACCAGAAACTCAGTATACCAGGGTTCAAGGCGGTTATTCGTGCTTGTGGCTGGGAATCAAGTTCGCAATAACTCCAATTCCCATTCGATGTTGTAGTGAGGTTGACACTCCAACTTCCTGAGTGAGACACAGAGCTTTGACTTACCAAAGATTCATCCAAATTTCCTCCATTGGACCAAGAACCACTACCCTCCCAATTGCCATTCCGTGTGCTACCACCAATCCAGACATAGGCATTGGTTTCATTCACCAGATTAACATCATCAACGAAAGAACGAAGATACTGATCAGTACCTCCATTTACTATCAGGTTAAGGTACAAGTACCTGACCTGAATGGTGGAGGAGATGGTACTGGGAGTTAATGGATTATCGAGGTAGTCAAGGGTTATGTTCCTGCTGAAGAAATTCCATTGCTTTGAGGGTCCATAAGCTTTGTAACAAGTACGGTATGTTTGGTTGGACCATGTTTGAGAACCATTTAGCACATAATAGATATTATGATAGGTACCCATATCATAGGTCCGTATGTAAGCATAGAAGTAGTCGTTGGCTGGGTCTTCATTTTGGTCCAAGTACCAATCGAAGGTCAGTGACAGATTATCCATATCGGCGTTAATGCTGGATTGGTACCAGTAAGCATTTCCGTCCTGACCATGTGGTGAGCGGGTTTGCAGACCACCAGATTGGGCGCCTTCATTGACTGGCCATGGAGCTGATGCATACCATTGATAGGTATCACCATGGGCCCAAGTCCACCATCTGTCTGGTATATATTGGGTGCTCCAAGATTCAAAGCTAGGGTTGCCATATCGGTTAGAGGTCCAATTTGCTAGCCCCAGATCTGGACCAGGTACAGACGGATATCTTTCCCTAATATTGGGAGTGTTGATATTATGAAGTTGAAACGGTAGATTGTCGGTGTATACTTCAGTTTGCGTTAGTGTGGCTAGTGGTGTTGCTGGTATGAAGGAGAAAATGAGAATTGCTAGAACCAGTAATTTCCATGATCTATTTTTCAATTTATTCAATCCCTCGAAGGTAGGTTTTCATATCTTTGTTAATTTGTAATATAAATGCCTTAACTAATTTTTCCGAAGCACAAGCCATTATCCATGTCCAATGTAAACTGTGTGCTAATCACATAATCTCCTTTAGCAATGAATTATGGAGAGAAATTGAGTGTTTAGTATTACCTATTCTTTATTATGTGATTTGTATAATAATGAGATTTAGCAACCTCAGGCATAGAGTCTATGTAAACATTGTCAGAATTTAATTGATAGATTGAGGTGGCTTGATGCAGAATTATAATCTAGCTTTGCAAAAACTTCAGAGACGCATTATCCGGTGCCAGCGATGTTCTCGTCTTGCTACTTATATTCGTGAGGTTGCTAGAACGAAGGTTAGACGTTATAGAAATCAACGATATTGGGGGAAGCCCATTCCTGGATTTGGTGATTTGAATGCACACTTGCTGATTATAGGATTGGCTCCAGCGGCTCATGGTGGTAATCGTACTGGTCGGATGTTTACAGGTGACAGTTCAGGTGACTGGTTAATTAAGGTCCTTTATGAAACTGGGTTTGCGAATCAGCCTGAGAGTAGGTCTCGTGATGATGGATTGGAATTACGGGATGCTTTTATTACAGCACCAGTACGTTGTGCTCCACCAGGAAACCGACCTACAAGAGAGGAAATTCACACTTGTAGCCGCCATCTCTTAGCGGAATGGCAACTGCTTCCGAATATCCAAGTTGTGTTAGCCTTGGGACATATTGCCTTTGATACCTGTCTTCGTTATCTATATTCTCCTGTGAAACCCAAGCCCACATTTGGTCACAGTGCTGAGTATGTTTTTCAAGGGTCACCTTTGCTAATGGTGTCTTATCATCCTAGCAAACAGAACACTCAAACAGGACGGCTTAAATGGAAGGATTGGAGGACGGTCTTCCTGCGCATTGCCAGATATCTTAAAAAATCTGGAATAAAATAAAAAGTAGGAAAAACAAGGAAATCATGTAATTACTAATTAGTAATTATTGCTCTTAGAAGGAAGGAACATTAATGGGTTAGGCATAAGATTGTAGAATAGATGGTGATTTTGACATCAACCGAGGATACTCTTGGAGACATAATGGAAAAGCGTCTGAAAGATTTCATCACAAACATTTGTGAGAATGTTGGTCCAAGGCTAGGAACTAGTGAAGCAGAGGAAATTGCAGGAAGAAGGATTTTCTCTGAATATGTAAGATACTGTGATTCAACCTTTTCAGAAGAGTTTACATGTCACCCAGCAGCATTCCTTGATAGTGTCCGTGTCTCCATGATCCTTTATCTGATCAGTGTTATCCTATACCTTGTGTTCCCTTTAGCTACAACCATCTTGGCAACATTGGGACTCTTAATCTTTTTAGCAGAAGTACTCTTCTTAAAAGAAGTTGTAGACCCGATTTTTCCACGACGTACAGGTATCAACATTTATGGCAAAATCCACCCACATAATACTGCAAACCGTATTGTACTTATTTCAGGACACCACGATTCTGCATATGAATTTCCATTCACTAAGATGCTGGGCGGACAAGCCACTACATTTATACTAGCTACAATTGGCTTGATTATCCTAACAAGTATCTTAGGCATTGGAAGAGCATTAGCAATTTTCCTATTTCCACAACTATTGACATTGTTTAATTGGCTGGTAATCATACCAATCATCAGCGTAGCACCAGTATTGTTCATAGGTATTAGAATACGATCCGGAAAAGTTGTTCAGGGTGCAAATGATAATCTATCTGGAGTGGCAGTAACTCTGGGAGTGGGTGAATGGTTAGTAAATAATCCTCTAGATCAAACGGAGGTTTGGCTAGTATCATTTGCCTGTGAAGAAAATATGCGTGGCTCCAAGCGTTTTGCACAAGCACATAAAGAAGAACTACAAAATGCGTACCTTTTGAATTTTGATTGTGTGGGAGCAGGTGAACTCAATATTATAGCGTCTGAAAGTATGTTTCGAACTAAGATGACTCCTGACCTTTGCACAAAAGTTACTGAAGCTGCAGAGTCAGCAGGTTTAACAATTCCAGTGATAGCACTTCCTTTCGGTGGCACTGATGCATCTAACTTTGTCAAAGCCAAACTACAAGCAACATCTCTTGTAGGTTTATCCGGTAAGTTTCCTGCCCATTGGCACACCCTTGAAGACACACCAGAAAAAATTGATTCAAAGGTTCTCTTAGACGCCGTTAAGGTTGCAGTAGCCTTTCTACAACTCATAGATAAGCAATAAGATTCTGATTTTTCTTCATGTGCATAGACCTATTCGCTTCAACCTTTATTCTTGAATTATTCTTCCTTATCTGATTGGGTCATATCTGATAGTTTATCGCAACCTAAAACTAGAAGACTTTCAAGGAATGTGTACCATGTTCCACGACAAATTGGTATGGAATTATCGAGAGTACATATTGGTGAATCCTCAGGTTTTTCTGGCATTTTGTAGAATTTGCAGGGTTTATCTAGTGAAAAGTCTGGACGGTCAAGCATTTCTTGGACAATTGGTCCCGTCATTTGGATATCACCAGTTTCGAGTTTCATTTTAGTTACATCTGCTAGGACTCGTGCAAGCGATTGGGGCCAATTGAGGAGCCGATATTGATGATAAGCAGCAATATAGTGTTGTTCTGCTTGGCGAAGTAAATCTGGTTTAGGGTCCATTGAAGCCAAGGTTTCTAAAGCAAATGCTAAACGCAAATGAGCTAACCCAATATCCTTATGGGCAGTGATGTGTTCTACACTTTTCACTGCTT
>JABXGU010000080.1 GCA_016550415.1 archaeon
AAGACCCAATGGCAAGTTTTACAAAAAATTATTCCAAATCTAATTGAAATCTAGGAGGATATACAGGTTGAACCAATCGTTGTCGAGAAATCAGTATGAGATATTAATAGAAAAATTAGACTTGATAATTCGTCTTTTAACTGCACTCGTAATTGGGGGAATCGAGAAACAGAAAGATCGGATTCTGAGATTATCTGATGCTGGCATAAAAGCATCTCAAATATCAAAACTTCTTGGAATCCTACGTGGTACTGTAACTAAGGATATTAGTAGAGCACGCAAGGAGAGAACAAAGATAGAAAAAGAGGCCTCCTCCAATGAAGAGTCAAAGAATTAGCCAAGAACTAATGACTGAGCTTTGTAAAGCTCTTAAAGTAAAGGCACGTAGAGTTCAGCAAATTATCAAAAAACGAATGGAAAATTATCGCTTCACATATGGTCGAAAAATAATTGCCTTAGATTTAGCAGCAGAACAGCGCATTGATATACGAAAATTCGCTTCACCTGATGAATTACAACAACTACGAGAACTCCGACAAAGTATCACAACGAAACCGCCTCCAACACTACCCTCAAAAACTCCTAAAACAACTCGAAGACCTAAGACGGTTAAACTTGACAAAGAATTCGAAATACGCTGTCCCAACCTTCCCACATCAGTTCTTACTGATGCAGAAAGAATGACGAAAATCTATCCCTATCTCTATATATTCGAAAACTCAATTCGATACTTCATCAAAAATACACTCGAAACAAAATATGGAGACAATTGGTGGGATCAAAAAGTCAAGACGAGAATCAGAAGTAAAGTTGAAACAAGACAAGATCAGGAAGGCGGAAATCGCTGGCATGGAAAACGAGGAAGACACCAAATTTTCTACACAGACATTGACGATCTCAGACAAATAATAACATCAAATCTAGAAGATTTCCGAGACAAATTACCCAATGTTCGCCAACCAACAGAATGGTTCATCAATAGAATACAAGAAATTGAATTATCACGGAACATCGTGGCGCATCATAATCCACTCTCAGAGAATGACATTAAAAGACTAAAGATTTACTTCGAGGACTGGATGAGACACTTAGCTGGATTATACTGAACTATCATACGATTTTAAAATCTTAATCTAAAAAGAAAATGGTCGTCCACCTCAACACATTCAGCCCAACCATAAAAACCCAAGCACCCATGACCACCGCACACCCTCCGACAACCCAAGAAAAAGCAGGAACCGATTTGGCTGCAGGTAATGATGTATAAAACTAATAATATGTCTTAGATGATGGAGTATGATTAGGAAATTGTCTCCTTAACTCGTCAAGAATTACTTCAGAAAGCTTGCTGACTATGGATTTAAGATTCTCAATTATTTTTCGCATTACGTGTGAAAGGGAGATGAGTCCTAATTTCGTCCTTACCACATTTGAATTATGAACGTTTTCCTTCAACTTCCATCGTTCCATCATACTCAATGGATGCAACGGAATCATCATGACCCATCTTTTACCTCGTTTTACATTAAAAATTTCAATAGATTTCTGATGAACCAGCGCATCACGAAACATGAAAATCCAATGAAGCCAATATCCATAAATTTGACTAAAACTCTTAAATTTTACAAAGGATGTTTCAACTACACGGACAAAAGAGCCCTTGCGAAAGTCGATTTGACCCCCGACAAACCCTAATTTAAAAAAATTATTGATAGTGACAGCTATTGTATCCAGACACGCTTTTGTGTATACAATAGTATTGTAGAAGTAGTACTTCTGATATATTCCAATGCCCTTTGATTCTCTTGGCTCAAAAAGTAGGTCCTTTGACAGATACACAGATCCTAATTTTTCAGTTAAATCTTTTAGATTCCAAAGAAGTTCTTCATCCAACGAAAACACTTCGATACTATCCTCTCCCAATTCCTCTTCTGCAAGGAAGTCGACAAGATCAGTAAAGTGTGGGATACGGACACGCTTTCGTTTAAGGTAAGTACTTGAATATAACTTGTCATATATTCGTAAAGGTATAATGTGACTTCGGATTTGACTCTTGGACGCTGGTCTTACCATTATACAGCCACCGAATGATATTCGTACTAATAATGAGTACTTTACGTTTTTTAAAGAAAAATATCTTGAACCCACATTTCATTGTAGATTAAATACTAAAATTGATGAAAAAGTGGTCGTCCACCCCAAACAAGTAACACTTCACCATAAACTTCCAGAGCACCCAGACCACCGCACACCTGCACCCCAAAGACGCCAAAAAGGCGTCCCTGAGGTACAAAAATGCAATCTTAGGAGGTGATCCAGCCGCAGGTTCCCCTACGGCTACCTAGTTACGACTTCTCCCCCCTTGCCGAGCCCGGATTCGACACCACCCACCTGCTCCGCCGAAGCGGTGCTGATGGACAGCGGCTCATCCCAACTTGACTCGGGTGGAGCGACGGGCGGTGTGTGCAAGGAGCAGGGACGTATTCACCGCCTGGTGTTGACAGGCGATTACTAGGCATTCCATGTTTGCGACGGCGGGTTGCAGCCGTCGGTCCCGACTGTGCCCCGGTTTGTGGGATTTGCTTCTCCTTTCGGGGTTGCGTCTCATTGTCCGGGGCTTTGCAGCCCGCGTGTGGCCCGGGAGTTTCGGGGCATACTGACCTGCCGTGGCCCCCGCCTTCCTCAGCTTTGTCAGCTGCGGTCCCGTTAGTGTGCCCGGCTACCCCGTGGGGTATCGCTGGCAACTAAGGGTGGGGGTCTCGTTCGTTGCCTCACTTAAGAGGACAGCTCACGCCACGAACTGTCGACGG
>JABXGU010000710.1 GCA_016550415.1 archaeon
GAAGTACGCAACGAGGTATTGCTGCGATGGGATTCACAGGCGGACTAGGCGATATTGGAGATGAACGAATTCAATGGATGACTGAAGAACCCTCTAGAGTCGCATTGAGTCTTCTATCATCTAAGGCAATAAAGGGCGGTGTGTACGATGTAATTGCAGATCCTATCCTTAATGGTGCGATGATTCACGAGGCATTTGGACATGCTTGTGAAGGTGATTCGCTCACAGGTGGTTCTTCTGTTCTTCAAGATAAGATGTCAACATCGATTGGTCCAGAACATATCAACCTAGCTGATGATCCTACCCTCAGAGGCCATATTGGGTCTTTTGTCTATGACTGGGAGGGAACTCGTGCAGAGAAGAGAGTGATGGTCAAAGATGGTATCTTATCCGAATTTCTACACACTATTGACACCGCATCTAGACTTAATATGAATGTAAACGGAGCTGCAAGGGCGACCTCATTCATGTTCCCTCCAATTCCAAGAATGAGTAACACCTTCATGGAATCAGGTGACTGGGACCTAGAAGAACTCATTCAGGATACAAAGGAGGGCGTGATTATGTGTAATGTGGACTATGGATACACAGACTCCACCAAAGGTCAGTTCATGTTTAAAGCATCACATGGACAGCTGATTGAGAAAGGTGAACGAACCAATATTGTTCGTGACGCTTCAATTGCAGGTCTGATTCTTGAAATTCTTCCTAAGATTGATGCGGTCTGCAATGACTTCTTCTACGATTCTGGTACTTGTGGTACTCAAGGCCAGGAGGTTTGGGTAATGTCAGGTGGACCACATATCAGAATACGCCAAGTTCCTGTCGGAGGTGTCTAGTGTGAAGAACCAACTGCAAGATTTAGGAGTTCATGTTATCCAACAAGCTGAGAAATTTGGTGCTACTCAAGCTGAAGCATATCTTGAATCGAGACAAATCATTGAGGTGAAGATGGAGAAGGGTTGCATTAGGTTAGCATCAGAGAAATTAGACCTTGGTTGTGGCATAAGAACAATTGTTGGAAAGCAAATTGGAGTTTCATATGTCACATCCCTATTAGTAAATGATCTAGAACAAGCAGTTCAAGACTCTCTGAAGGCTGCAAATGCATCAGTTCAAGACCCGGACCTATCATCTTTGGCAACCAGTTATTCAAAATATCCTTCCGTGAAAGGTATCTTTGATAAAGCTCTAGCCCACTTGGAGTGCGAAGAAGCCGTTGACATAATGACTCGAAGCGTCCAAGCATCGCGAGAAATATCTGGAAAAACACACAACTTGGTTGAGGGAGATTTTACCTCAACCATGGTAACACGCGTAATTGTCAATTCTCTTGGTATCAATAAAACTAGCTCGGAGACCCAAGCTGCATTATCCACGTACTCCTCGATAGAGAGTGGTGATGAAAAATGCTCCAGTGGCGATAGCCAGAAAACACGTACACTTGCTGAAATTAATCCAGAACTAATTGGCGCAAATTCAGCTCAAAATGCGCTTAGACTTCGTGGAGCTAAGACCATTGCTAGTGGTGACATGCCATTAATCCTTGCTCCACGTGCGTTGAGAGCTATTCTTGGGTTTGGATTCGCCAAAGCACTTGATGCAAGAAAAGTTCAAGACGGGAAATCATACTTAGTAAATTCCATAGGTTCAGAGATAGCATCTGCAGAATTGGAAATAGTAGACAATGCATTATTACCTGGTGCCATAGGCTCCCGTCCATTTGATGGAGAGGGAGTACCCTCTCATAACACACCGGTTATCATTTCTGGAATTCTCATGAACTATCTTCATGACTCGTATAGTAGTTCAAAGGCTCGTGTAGAAAATACAGGCAATGCGTTTCATAGCTCCTATAGAGTAACTCCGAGCATAGAAGCTTCCAATTTAATTATTACACCGGGAACAGCCACCCTTGAGGATATGATTTCGGATATCACCCAAGGAGTTCTTTGCACAGATACATTTGATAGACCAAATATGGTGACTGGCGAGCTGAGTGCTTTGGTAATGGAGGGTTTTCTCATTCAGAAGGGGGAAATAAAACATGCACTAAAAAACACTCTCTTTAACACTACAATGCAGAATCTACTCAAACAGACAATCCGGATCGGGTCTGATGTAGAGAGTAGAGGGTCTGTTTTATCGCCTTCAATTTTAATAGATTCTGTAAAGATAACTTCTGGTTAATCATAAAATCGATTGGAGGGAAAATGAGTAAATCAGATTCTCAAAAAAAATCCTATAGAAAATTTACAATGGAGGAAAAGCTTCTATTTGTTTACAATCGTGGCTGCTTTGTTTTTCGGGGGAGAAGTGATTCTGCTTGAACTGGATCGTCAAGCAGCTCTTCAGATTTTTGGCGGAGTAAGCACGATAGTTAATGAGAACTAATCCTTGGGCATAATCAGAATTAGATAACATGGACTCATCGTTCCAAAATAAGAACTCGCGGTCCAGTTAATAAAACGTGGCAAAACCGAATTAAAATGTGAAAATCTAGTAAATAATGGATGAGTGCGGTTAGCCTGATTTTTTGTAGTGTTTTACTTGGATTGCTATGATGTATGAGAGGGCTGCAATTATTCCCGCAATGGCACTTGGTGATGCTAAGAATCCAAATGAACCCATTAACCCAAGAAGCATTGAGAATAGTGCCATTAGAAAAGTGCCGATGATAACAGTATTGACAGTTTTTAACACTTCATTGGAGGCTGCAGCGGGTGCGATAAGAATTGCATAAACAATAATCGCTCCAACTGCTTTAATAGTCAAGGCGATGGCAATCGCTGCGAAAATAAGCATAAGGTAGTTATAACCGCGGGCATTCATTCCATGAGCTGTCGACCCTTCCATGTCAATGCTGACGTATACGAATTCTTTATTGAACAAAATGAAAAGAATCACAAGGGATAATGCTACTCCAAGCAAAAGAACGATATCCAAGTTGTCAAGAAGGAGGATGTCCCCCACTAGATAACCCCAGATAATCGGTACCATCGTTGAGGGTAAATAATACATAAGGAACACAGCAATACTCATTGAGAGTGCAAACGAAACTCCCACCGCCACTTCCATTTTTTGTGATTCTCCTCGTTCACCAGCATACGCAGTCATGATTGCGACAAAGACCGCAAAAACTACAGCACCTAATATTGGATCAAACCACGGAGCGATACCTACTGCTTGTAGAAATAAGGCTAATGCCACTCCTCCCAATGCGGCATGGGCAACACCAGCAGTAAGAAAGGATAATCCTCGAAATACCATGAAAGATCCTGTAGTGGCTGAAATTATTGCAACCAGAACTGATGCAATTAGAACGCGCTGCAAAATCGGTGATGTTAGAATAAGAATAATTGCATCAATGATCATGACGATCAAGCCCCGAATCGTGAGTGATGCAATATTTGTGCCCTGCAAATTCAACAATCCTTGCTGAAGGACCATAGACCTCTTTTAACAAATCAAGATCCATAACTTCACACGGATGCCCAATACCCATGACCGTATGATTTAGCATTAAAACATCTTTCACCACCATATGGATGGGATTTAGGTCGTGGGTCACCATAATGATGTTAACTTCATTTTCATCATAATATTCCTTTAAGGCATCAACAATTTGAGACTGACTTTCGTTATCAGCACCTGACATAGGTTCATCAAGCATCATTACCTGTCCTTCGCTAGCCAAGGCACGGGCAACAAGTACGCGTTGACGCTGCCCCCCTGATAATTCAGGAAACGGGTGGTTCCAAAGGGGTTCTAGGTTCACTCGCCTTAATGCATCTTTAGCAATTTCGACATCTTTTCCAGAAGCAATACGTAATGGCGGCTTCTTCAGTAATCTTCCCATCAGTACGATGTCTTTAACTTTCATAGGGACTGTTTCTTCAATTTGATCTCTTTGTGGTAAATATCGAACCATATGCCGAATTCTCTTATATTCAGTTTTAGCATCAAGACCTAGGACGCGTATTGATCCTTCTGCGGGTTTGAGAAGACCTAACATCGTCTTGAGAAGTGTTGTTTTCCCTGATCCGTTGGGTCCGATAATTGCCATAAATGTTGGCGAGTCAATGGAAAAGGTAACATCATAGAGTGCCAGGTCACCATTGGGATATTTCACAACAAGATCTTCAGCTTCAATCAAGGGAACTATCGCCATCTACTCACCAATCACTGCTACTTTGACTGTAACGATTTTTCGATTACCTTTCAACGATTTCACCAGCTCTCGAACATCATCAGCTAGACCATTAACTACAATCACCTCAATACACTTACCATCTACTGTGTGAGAGTGAAGCAAAGCATCTATTAGTGAAGCTTGGCGATGTAACAAAAAATTGCTTTCAATCCCCTTTCCTTTTTTACCGTACACGATGGTCAAGACTGCAGATATTTTACCTGCTAATTTCTCAAGATCTTGGAATTCTAAGGCAAGTGCTCGAACAGCTTGGCGTAGTAGTTCTGAACGATTTGGAAAACCTGCAGCGGATTGGAGCCGATCGAGCATTTGCAGGTCCTGATTGTCTAATGAGATGCTGATAATTGGCATTGAAATACCTCGAAGGATTCTGTTAATAAAAATACCAAAAAGATTATTAATGTTAGGGATTATTAAGAATTACTAAAAAGTTAATAAAATCTTGATAAATTGAGAATGGGTGTGGTCCCCTTGCGACAAAATTGGTTGTTAGCCATTACCTGCATTATGCTTCTGAGTGTAGGTGCACTTAGTACGTTTCCTCAAACTTCCGCTCAGACAACTCCTGCGCTCCATGCGGCAGTATCTATTCAGTCCCTAACTGGAATCGTTCGTGAAGTGGGGGGATCGCAACTAGAGGTTTCGACACTTCTTCCCGAAGGAGTTGAGCCCCATGCCTTTACACTAACACAAGCGGTTATCGATGCTGCCTATTCTTCAGACCTGTTAGTTCTAACAGGGCATTTCGAATGGGAGGAAGAACTTGCCACTCAAGTTGGGAAACCGTACATCACCCTTGAAGATTACAAAACCTTCGGGGCAGAGCTTCTTTCTTTTTCCAGTGCTGATAGTTCTCAACGATCCATCTTTGATGAGAAAAGACAAGATAGCCAAGACGAGAATCTCCATGGTTATTGGTTATTGCCAAAAAATGCAATAGCGATTGCGAACGCCACACGTGATTTATGCAGTACGTTGAACTCAACGTATTCCCAATATTGGCATAACCGGTTTAACGAGTTTGTTTCTGAAGTTAGCGAGCTTGAGGCGTTTATCTCTGAACAGAGACTTCTATATGAATTGTCGAATAAGAATGTGATAATCACATTTCCAGCAGAGGCTTATATTGTCGAGGCCTTGGGTCTCCAAGTAAAAGGTCTGCTCATAAGGGGTGAGAGCGTCTTCATCTCAGGACCAGAATTAATTGCAGTAGAACAAGCGTTACAAAATGGATCTATTGATCTTATTATTGCATCTGATGTCGCTCAGCTTCAAGCATCGGGAGAGTTTGCCCAACAACTTTCCACCGATTCTGGTGTTCCACTAGTGTGGGTTCGTGTAGTTTTTTCTGTACTTGAAGATTACATTGGAATAATGGCTTACAATATTGGAGCGATTACAACGGGTGTAAGTGCTGGACTTCCTCCCGCCACCGATTTCCTTACAATTAGTATGCCTGTAATAATCATTGCAGCTGTCCTTGGAATTCTTGCAGTAATCGAACTTGTCCTCCTTGTCCGTTGTACGCGTGCATCAGCTTAGTCGTCAGAAATCCGTTTTACACAGCATAGGAAGTGGACTTCAGGTAAATCTGTAAAATAACCGTTGTTACCTGTCCACAATGTGAGTTCCGGTTTGATACAAGCTTGCTCCATCGCGAATAAGGTCACAAAACTTTATGTTGCCGATTGTTCTTTCAAACATAGTGACACAGTTCATGTACGTCTCTAAACTGCTGGGCGAAACAATCTCTCCACACCAGTCACAGTATCGAGCCAGAATGGCGTCATTGTCGCCGTTCAGAAAACATACACCGAGTGCAATTTCTCACTGCTGCAATTGCTTCAGCATAACTCAACAACCTGAGAGATTATATCTTGATACGAGAGTATTAAACCTGTTATCGCCCGACAAAAGTAGGCGTTTTGTTGAATAAAGATGTGTGACCCTTTGGTAGGTTGATTAGTATTGAGCGGCGGAACACACCTTTTCAAACATGCTGAAATGAAAGCCCGTGAAGCACTGAGTCTTGACCAGGGAGGAAAGCGGTCAGCGGCTATGACCAAGTATATTGAAGCTGCTGATATTCTTGTAAAGGTTCTAAGAGTAACAAAGAATCCTCAGTTGCGTAGAATCGCATTGGAACGAGCTGACCAGTACGTGGCTCGTGCAAAGGCCCTTCGGAGCGGTAGGCTCCCTGCAGGTCCTGTCCCAGATTTTGAGGGTGTCGAAATAGAGGACAAAGAGACGCAAGAGTTGCAATCCGATATTGCGGGTATGATTATTCAGGAGAAGCCTGATGTCAAATGGGAAGATGTAGCAAATCTTGAGGATGCAAAGCAGGCTCTACGAGAATCCATTATTTTACCAATACTTCGACCAGACCTCTTTACAGGGGCACGTCAACCTTGGAAAGGGGTGTTGCTTTTTGGACCACCGGGGTGCGGGAAGACACTTATTGCGAAGGCAGTGGCAAATGAGTGCGGGGCTACTTTCTACAATGCAGATGCTGCATCAATTGTATCGAAGTGGCTTGGAGAGTCAGAGCGCTTAGTGAAACAACTTTTCTTTTCGGCTCGTAAATCCCTTCCCTCGATAATTTTTATTGACGAAGTTGATGCGATGACCGCCCAACGTGGTACAGACCAAGTGGGTGGTGAACGCCGCCTTAAAACACAATTCCTTATCGAAATGGATGGTGTAAGAAGCAAGAAAGGCGAGCGACTAGTTGTATTAGGGGCTACAAATCGTCCATGGGATTTAGATCCTGCATTTCGTCGTCGCTTTGAACGCCGCATCATGGTACCTGTACCAGAACAAGCTGCAAGGGTACGCATTTTTGAAATTCATACACGAGGCATCGATTTAGCACCAGATGTTGACTTTGAACTACTTGGTCAAAAGACTGAGGGTTATGCAGGCTCAGATATTGCCTTGATTTGCCGAGAAGCGTCATTGGCACCAATTCGTGAAATGGATGCATCTGGCGCTATTCGAGATAAAGATTTGAAGGCTAGACCAGTACAGCTGCAGGACTTCTTGGATAGTTTGGAGCATATACGCTCTGTCATTTCACCAGATGAGCTGCAACGGTATATGAAATGGGATGCCACTCACGGATCCTAGGGGAAATGAATCGTGTCAAAGGAAAAGACGCGGAGACGTTCTAAAGAGAAGGAGAAAGAGGATGAAGTAGAATTCGAACCCCTTACAGAAGAGGAGTGGCTTCATGTTCTAGAAAAAGCCCGTGAGGTTTCTGAGATAGGCCAGGATGTTGACGAAGAGTCTGTTGTTCTAGTCATGCCTGTGACAGAAGAAGAGGAAAAACGTCTAGAGGAGCTTGCGCGTAAAACGGTCAAACGTTTGAGCTCAAGGTTTGTTTGGATAGCAAAACGGGGACGCTACGGCTTTATGTTTGTCATTCCCAGCGAAGAAGCAGATATTGAACAGTGGGGATCAGAATGGGCAGGTTTTACAATCGAATGGTGTCGAGAAATGCTTCTCCACATAATTTCAAGTCGAACATTGGTACTACTTGATCCCTTTAATGAACTCAAACCTGACCGTCATCGTGCCGTAAAAATAATTCTTGGAATTTTGGTGAAACAAGAATTAGGTCGCTGGATAGATGAAGCAGAGGGAATTTTACGGGTAACCTGGAAGACCGATGAGGAGTGGGCAGAGGAGATTCGTCGCTGGGCACTGAAAACAGGACGCACAACATTTACACTGTTTAAGCTACAAGAATATCGGAAAGATCTAACAGGATTACCAAAATCTGAGCTTCGTAAAATCATTGAATGTCTAGTAGGACGAAAACTAGCACGTTGGCTTGATCACGAACAAGAAGTCGTTGAAATTAAAGTATGATTCCAAAAGCGGAACAATGAAGCTGAAAAAGAATGGAGGGAAGTAATTCAGAAATCTATGTGTAAGAACTGGATTGATGTTTTAGAATGTCTAATAACGGAAATGGCTCAATTAAGCGTCGACTGGGAATATCAACATATGTAGGCTGCGAAGAGACTATAGAGGCTTTTTTTCAACGTTGTGAAAAACTTGGTGTTGCCTATGTTGAAGTATTATGTGAAAAGCCAATGGCACTCCCTGTGGATGTCACCCAACGTGAGCGTAAGCAAATTAGAGAACTTTTAGAATCCTACTCTCTAACACCTATTGTACAGGCCCCTTATTTTGACATCAATATTGCTAGCCTTAATTCACGGATAGGAGACGCATCAATGCAGCAAATCAAAGAGGCTATTTTATTCGCTGCAGATATCGAAGCTAC
>JABXGU010000711.1 GCA_016550415.1 archaeon
CCTTCGAGAAAAAAATCAGTAGCTTCCAAGCGATTCAGGATATGGTTGCGGACATGTATGCTCGCATTGAAGCTATTCGGCTCCTCACCTGGAAAGCAGCTTGGATGGTTGACCAAAAAACTGATGGTAATATCGCCAATGTCGCCTCAAGCTGTGCAAAACTTGTAGGTGCTGAAGATGCAATGAAGATTGTCACTGATGCGCTCCAAATCTATGGTGGCAAAGGATATCTGGAACAATATCCTATCCAGAAACTCTTCCGTGATGCGAAACTCTACCAGATCTATGAAGGCACCAGCCAAATTCAACGTTACGTCATTTCGCGGTATCTCTTCAAGGAATATGAACCCATTTTGCATGGCTTTTAAAGAGTTCAAAATTTAAGTGCGATATTTGATGATCAGTGAAATGATTGCGTGGGCAATTTCGTTTGTTAAATCGCCTAGTCTTCCAAGAAGCTTCACTACATCATGTAGAATTACAAACGTGGAATTCCGCATTTTAACACCCATTAGCAGCTTCAATGTTTCAAACTCTACATGTCGATTTTTGTTTCGAATGGGTCTTACTTTTTGCACTTCTGTGAGTGCTGAGTCAAAACTCGACCCTAAGAGTTGAACACTTTTTACCACTGCGGTTGTGGCTTCAAGGCAATAGCCGCCCATTTGGCGAAGTTTCTCTTTGATTTCCAGTTTAAGCGGTTCTTCAATAAGGCGGAGTTTTCGAACAATGATTTCGCTCCGATCTGCAATACTGTCTATCTTTTCAACAAGGGAGTACCGTTCGCTACTTGTGACTGGAAGAGCTGTGGATCGAAGTTTCTCATCAATGCGTTCCTCAGCTCGATCTGCTTCAGATTCAAGCTTCAGTACCTTTTCTGCCAGTGTATCTTCTTGGTTTTTCAAGCGGTCATCGGCTTTTTTCTTTAGAATAACATTTAGATATTGACTAAGCCCAGTGACTGCTTCCAAAACGATTTGGGCGTGTTCATTGACGAGTTCACTTATAGCCTGTTCCTCTTTTTTTCGCCACAAATCTGACACCTGATAGACGTTTTGGAACATCTAGTCTAAAACGCTTTGCATACCTAAATGAAATCTGATATTAATTGATGTTGCACCGTAGCTCATTCATAACCCAGCCAATATTAGGAAGAAGGGTCTAATCGCTATGTAGAGCCAGAATAATCCGATAGCTAATAGCGCGGAAAGGGGAACCGTTAGAAACGATGCGATTATGATTTTATTCAGACCTGGTCCTCGCACTGGATTATGATTAGCAATTCCAACGCCCACCACTGCTGCCACCAAGACATGAGTTCCAGATAATGGGATTCCCCAAAGGGTACCAACCAACAGCACAGTTGCTACTGCTAGCTCCGCGGAAAAACTTGTACTAGGACGTAATTCGGTTACTTCCATTCCAACAGTAGCTACAACCCGTCGACCAATTAGGAATAAGCCAACTGCCATACCAATACCTCCTAGAAGCAGGAACCACGGCCAGATAGTCGGATCTGGAAAAACCATGGTAAGAATTCCGACGGCTTTGGACACATCATTTCCTCCCCGACTTAACGCAGTAATGACAACGACGACCAGTAAAAACCATCCAAAGATACGTTCAAATCGTTCAATCTTATCCAAACTTGTCGCCCGCGGGTAGACAATTTTTCGTAAAGCACTTTGAACTAAAATGGCAATCGCAAATCCAAAGATTGGACTCAGAATCCATCCCACCACAATCTCAGTTATCGTCACCCAGTTAATCAAGGGTCCCGTGGTGACAAGCTCAAACACGAGACCTACTCCTAAGACACAGCCCACAATCGAATGGGTTGTTGAGATGGGATAACCCCGAAGAGATGCCACCAAGAGCCAAATCGTCATTGAAATGGCAAGTACCAAAACGACATCTAAAGGAAGCGGAATGAGCACCATGTCTTGTCCGATGGTTTCTGACACTCCTGCTCCTAAGAGTTGGGCTCCAATTATTTGGAGGCACATACCAAGCAGAATCGCGGCATTGAGTTTGAGGACTTTTCCGCCCACCACACTGGCCATCGTCTCGTCGTTTGCCCCAATCGCCACTGCAACAATGAATACCAGAATAAAGAGGAGGATGACCCAAACGAGTGGCGATATCATAGTTGTGTGCTCCCTGTGTAATTATCCCATTGGAAATCATCATAATCTCTATATTTTCTATAGTTATTCGCCTTTCGGGAGGCTATTAAAGAATTTTTCGACGCTGAATCAAAGAGTAATTCAACATCATGAACCATATTGAACTAGAGTAGCTCTCCAAAAATGCTGGAGGGGGCATGGAATCCCCGTTTGATGAATATTGTGGAAGTTACTCTTCGTCTTCAAAGAGTTCCTTACTTGACTTGCGTGCCCGCTGCATGCTCATAGCAGCATCTTCATCTGCAATGGGTGCCGCTTGGGCTACACCAACGACGGAGCGTTTGCTCATTTCTTCTTTTTGTCGTTCAGCCACTTTTTCAGCTTCCACGATTTCATCATTGAGAACCTTATCCGCCTTTTTGATAGCTTTGGCCAGAACTGCGGGTGCTTTATTTTGAACTGCCCGATAGGCGTTTTGGGTCTCTTGTAAGATTTTCTTACTTTTTGCTACTTCACCACGATACTGTTCTTCGCCTGCTCGTTGCACCGCATAAGTAGCAGGGAGTTCAGCATCAAGGGTTTCAATGATAGGTTTTTCGTCATCGGTGACTTTGACACGTTTAGTCGTGACACGCATGCGTTGGTTGCCTTCTTCATCCATGTAGGAAACTTGGACTTGGATGGGCACTTCTTTCTCCTTCACCTTTGCGGAAGGGCTGAGCCGTACGTAGACTTCGCGATCTTCGGTTACTGAACCAATCCGAATCCCTTTCCGGAGGGAATCGGCTTCAGCTCCTCCTATTCCACTCACTTCAGTGAGTTTCACATCTTCAGGAGCAATGATCCGCATTTTTACACCCCGTGCGACGATTTTTCCACCGGAAGAAGAACTCATTGCGTCAGCAAGTTCATCAGCTTGAGCATAATACATAGTGCCACCTGTTTGCATCGGCATGACTGCCAAGGCTTCCAACGCCATAAAGGCGGAGGGATCTTTAATACCAACCACGTCGATGATAATACTGGCATTTGTGGCTTTTATGGCTAAATCTTCATAAAGTTGAGCACCTGTTGTTGAGGAGCCTTCGAGAGCTCCGACTCCTTCGTTGGCAAGGCCATCGGTGAGAAGAATGATACGTCCACCCCGGTCTTTCATGATAACGTAGCCTGCGACCATAGCGGGGCCCAAGG
>JABXGU010000081.1 GCA_016550415.1 archaeon
TATTAACTGAAATAATGATGTTATTCTAATTTTAGTAATAGTATTTCTTCTGAAACGGCAAAAATTCCATTTTCAAATCCTAGTACAGACAATTAGTATATATGCACCTTTTTCTACCGCTACAACCACCACCCCACCAGGTGCCACACAATGAAAATAGGCGTATTCCTCTGCACCTGCGGAGACACCATAACCAATACAATTGACACACCAGCACTCGAAACCTTTGCCAAAGACCTAACCAATGTAACCCATGTAGAGGTTCGTCCTGATTGGTGTCAAACCTCTGCTCTTAAACATCTAACAAAAACCATAATCGACAAGAAACTCGACCGCATCGTCATCGCAGCATGCAGCCCCCAACTCTTCGGACCCCGCTTCCACCAAGCCGTCAGTGATGCAGGACTAACTAAGGGTCAAATCGCATTCGCAAACCTAAGAGAACACTGCGCTTGGGTTCACACCAAAGACCCCAAAGGAGCCGCCTCCAAAGCCAAACGCCTACTCCGCGCAACAACACAACGTGTTGCAACACAAAGCCCAATACCAACTAAAACATTCCCAGTCACCCAAGAAGTCCTAGTACTCGGAGCCGGAATCGCAGGCATACAAGCAAGCCTAGACCTAGCAGACAAAGGAATCCAAGTCCACCTCGTCGAACGAGAACCAACAATAGGAGGACACATGGCGGTACTAAATAAGACATATCCTACAAATGACTGTTCTATTTGCATTTTGGGTCCTAAGATGGCAGATGCTTCGACTCACTCGAATATTGCCTTGTATCCTTATTCTGAGTTGGTGGATGCGGAGCATGTAGGGAAGGATTGGGTTGTTACTTTGCGTCGGAAGGCGACTTTTGTGGATTGGAGTAAGTGTACTGGTTGTTTGGAGTGTACTGAGAAGTGTCCGACGAAGGTTGTGGATGATTGGTCTTGGGGGATTGCTAAGCGGAAGGCGATTTATATGCCGTTTTCGCAGAGTGTGCCCCGTAAATGTACGATTGATGCTGATCATTGTATTATGCTGACGAAGGGCAAGTGTGGGGTTTGTGCGAAGGTTTGTCCAGCGGGTGCTATTGATTATGAGATGAAGGATGAGCTGGTCAAAGTTAGGGTGGGTAGTATTATTTTGGCTACAGGTTTCAAGGAGTTTAATCCATCGGTTGTTCCTGAGTTGCAATATGGAAAGAACCCTGATGTTTTGACGCAGATGCAGTTTATTCGTATGATTGATTCTGTTGGTCCGTTTGGTGGTAAATTAGTGGTTCCATCAGATGAGAGGAAGCCGGAACGTATTGTTATGATTCAGTGTGTGGGGAGTAGGGATGAGCGGTTTGATTGGCAGTGCTCTGCTTATTGTTGTATGGCAGCTACTAAGCATGCTATTCTTGCCAAGGTTGAATATGATCCAAATTTGGATATCACCATTGTAGCCCGTGATGTTCGTGCGGGAGGGAAGGGCTTTGAAGAATTCTATGTGACTGCTCGTGATGAGTATAATGTCAAATACGTTTATCGAGGTGATAAGGTAGAAGTTGTCCAGCGGAAAGGGAAGACTTACGTTGATTATACTGATTCGGAGGGGGCAGAACATTCGTTGCCAGCTGACCTGGTTGTGTTGTCTTGTGCGATGACTCCTGCTCCGGGAACCGCTGAATTGGCAGAGAAACTCGGATTGACGCTAGACGAGCATGGCAGCTTCCAGGCTTTGGATGAGAAGGTTGCCTTGGCACGCACATCTGTTTCTGGTGTTTACATTTGTGGGACCTGTCATGGTCCTAAGGATATTCCTGAATCTGTAGAGCATGCTAGTGCAGCTGCTGAAGAAGCAGGTGTTTGGCTGGCAACTCAAGAAGTTGAGAAACATCTAGATACTGCAATTGTGGATAAGGATCTCTGTAATGGTTGTGGGTTGTGTATTGCTGCTTGTCCATCAAACGCTATCTCATTTGAGCCCGATGGCAAATGTGTTGTTGTTGATGAAGTGAGATGTCAGAGTTGCGGTGAATGCATGGCAGTTTGCCCTGTTGGAGCTATCGGTCCAGTCAACGCTAATCAGATATTATTGAAAGCTGCTGTCACTGGTCTCCTCAGTAACGGCATTGAAGGTGACGGCTCAATCATTGTAGGTTTTGCCTGTCAGGAGTGCTGTTATAGGGCGATTGATGAAGCAGGTGAAGAACAACTTCAGTATCCTGCAGATCTTCATATTTTAGAGGTTCCCTGTACTGGAAGCATTTCTGTACCTCAAATACTACAGACCCTCAAAGCGGGTGCAGATGGTGTTATCCTCTTTGCTTGTGACTCCGATTTATGTCACTATGGACGAGGTGCTCAAATGGCAAATGCACGAGCACAAGTTGTACGCTCATTATTCCAACAATCTGGTGGCTTCCCTGAACAGGTGCAAGTAGTTCACATGATTGGACGAAACGCACGAGAATTCGCAGAGGCTGCACGTCAAGCTGTTAAAGCAATCAAAAAGGCAAATAATGGAGGCTAGCAAAACAATGACAAAAGAAGAGCCACGAATAGGCGTATTTGTATGTAAATGTGGTACAAACATAGCCAAGGTAGTGGATGTCCCTGCAGTTGCTGAGTATGCAAAGACTCTACCCAATGTTGCTTATGCAGGATGGCAACTCTTTACCTGCTCCGAAGAAGGTCAGAATATCATCAAGGAGCACATTAAGAAACACAAATTAAATCGAGTAATTGTAGCCTCATGTAGTCCTAAGCTTCATGAACCCACGTTTCGTCGTACCGTTGCTGAGGCTGGAATTAATCCCTTCTTTTTTGAAATGGCAAACATCCGTGAGCAGGTGTCATGGGCTCATATGAAGCAGAAAGACCAGTATGCCTATGCAACACAAAAAGCGAAAGATTTAGTGCGCGCTTCCGTATTTAGGGCAAGCCAGTTGGAATCCATAGGAACTACCACCCAGAAGGTGCCACCTGTTTGTCTGGTAATTGGGGCGGGAATTGCTGGCATTCAAGCCACTACATTGCTTGCTGATAATGGTTTTGACGTTCATCTCGTTGAGCGAA
>JABXGU010000712.1 GCA_016550415.1 archaeon
GTACTGAAGAAAAATTGGAGCCGAGGATGGGATTTGAACCCATGTAAACCAGCTCTGCAGGCTGGCGCGTAACCATTACAGGGTCATTCTCTGACCTTTCCGCCACCTCGGCTTTCGACTGCTTACATGCATCATGTTATATTTACAGTTTTTTTCTGTTTCGGTAAGGAGTTAGGTTTAATATAGGTGTGAATTAGATTTCGCTAGGGGATGTAGATTCTGTGAAAGCTATTCTTGTTGTTGGCGACGGGATGGGTGACCGCCCCATCCGCTCAATGGGTAACAAAACACCACTGGAAGCGGCTCGAACACCAACCCTAGATAAATTAGCAAGCGAGGGTGCAACCGGACTAATTAACATACTCTCTCCCGGTATTCCCCCAGGAAGTGACACTGGTCACCTAGCCTTGTTCGGCTATGATCCGTGGACCTGTTATACGGGACGGGGCCCATTTGAAGCACTCGGAGCTGGAATAGAAATCAACCCAAGTGATGTTTCGTTTCGGGGCAACTTTGCTTCCGTGCAGCGTCTCAGTGACAAGACATTCAAAGTGCTTGATAGACGGGCTGGACGTAGTCTACCTGAAGGAGATGCCCTTGCAGCCCTACTTAATGGTATTTCAATCCCCGGTGCTCCAAAGGTAAAGGTCATCGTCAAACATACAGTTGAACATCGTTGTGTTTTAGTCCTACGTGGAGCAGGGTTGTCATCGAAAATTAGCGATACGGATTCTCACGGTCACGAAGACGAAGTTTTGAAATCAGAACCACTTCACGACTCCACTGATGCAAAACGAACAGCCTCAATTGTGAATAAATTAACTGTTGAATTCTATCAGATTCTTTCTGCCAGTCCTCTCAATGCGCAGCGTCGAAAAGCGGGATTGCCTGAAGCCAATATTGTTTTGCTTCGTGGTGCTGGAACACACCCAGAAATTCCATGCATCGGTGACATTTACGGGATTAGAGCTGCTTGTGTTGCTGGTGGCGCTCTCTACAAGGGTGTAGCTCGTAGTGTGGGAATGGATGTACTTGATGTCCCTGGTGCAACAGCAAGCTATGATACAGATGAAGTAGCAAAAGCTCAAGCGGCAGCAAGGGCATTGAAAACCCATGACTTAGTATTTGTCCACTTGAAGCCAATAGACAGTGCAGCCCATGACAAAGACTGTGCAAAGAAAGCTACTATGATTGAAAAACTGGACCACTTACTATCAACTCTCCTCGACAATATTGACACCAGTGAAACGTACATAGCTGTTACTGCTGATCACACCACTACCTGCATCTCAGGTGTCCACACTGGTGACCCTGTTCCCCTCCTCATTTCTGGACCTGAAGTCCGGCGAGACACAGTCACCAACTTCGGTGAACATGCTTGCGCCGCAGGAGGTCTCGGACACCTTGAAGGCATTGATATTATGCCATTACTCATGAATTATCTGGACAAGACCCCGATGTTTGGAGCATAACCACTCAACACTATATTCCCTTCTTCTTAAACTCTAGAAAACCTTAAGGCAACCATAATTGCAAAGAGGATGCGGTGAATCAAACTTGCCCAGAAAATCTGATACATCCCTTGTTGGAACAGGTTTTGTTCTATGCTTCATCGGTGCACTAGTAGCGGTTCTCGTTGGCATACTGGAACTAATCGGTGCTTTACAGGGTATTAATCTTGAAGGATTGGTTGTTGGCATCCTTTATTTAGCTCTAGGGCTTTTATCGCTTCAGTTCAGTGTTCAGGTTCGTCGTCACTATGATCCCACAAAAGCTCTTCTCCTACTACTATTCGCTGTGCTATTTCTAATAATGTGGTATTGGCATACCCTTGGTGTTTACGCAATTCTCGTTGGTGTGCTAATGCTTATTGGTGTTCTACTGATGATTGTCGGTAAGGGCTAGCAACTTATTGTGTTTTCATTTTACCATGCCATGGTTCATATATCAACAAAATGGCATGGTGCTGTGATAGGGGCTAGCTCTCCTTCTTTTCTTTTAATCCTATCAATTATGAGTGTGAACCCAATTGCGCTTTTTAATAATCGTCCAAATGTATAACATGAATGGGTTATGGTGACATAGACTTTTTTCAACAAATATTGACTATCAGACAGATATATAGACGGTTTTCAATTGTAACTACTTGTTTACTCTGTAATAACTAGTTGACAAAGGGTGGAGCTATGGAAAAACGTAAGATAATGCGCTTGGGCAAATCCTCCCTTGTCGTATCATTGCCAAA
>JABXGU010000713.1 GCA_016550415.1 archaeon
AGAATAACGGAGGGCAAATGATGCCAGAAAAATCTCAAAAACTTTCTAGGAAACGCCGGTTCCTAGATGCGGTACATCTCTTTGTAAGTCATCATGAGCCTCCCTTCATGAGTCGATGCTGGCACTTCACAGTCAGAGGTCATACACTCCACGTATGTGCTCGCTGCTCTGCCCTGCTCCTCGGTATCATCACTGCCTTCACATTCCAATTCTACGTTTTATACATAGAAGTCACTCCAATCACCTTCTTTATCGCTTTCCTAATCAGTATCCCTGCTGCCATAGATTGGTCCACGCAAACCCTGGAACTCCGAGAAAGCCGCAACTCAACCCGAGCACTCACTGGTTTCTTACTTGGATACGCTGTTGGCTTTAGCCTCTCCTCTCTCAACCTAATCTACTTCCTAATAGTACCACTTCTTTATTGCGGCTTTACACTTGGTGTTGGCGCCCTTGCTCCCTCCTTAATCCGTCGATTCCGAAAAGGTCAAACCCAGCCAGCACCTGATGATCAACCATTATCACAGCCAATACTACCATCAAGGTCGAAAGACCAAGAATCCGCCAACAATGAAGAGTAATTTTATAAGGGGGTTACTGGTGGTAAGGGCATCACATCCACCTCCGGAGCCAATCCTATAATGTCAACAACTCCCTCCCCCACCTCGACCACAGAAAAAGCATTCATCATAATTGGGATTACAGACCTCCTCAGCCATGGAGCAGAACTCGGCGATGCCCTAGTAAGTTTTCTCACTGAAAAATTATCAAAACACATCAAAGTATCTCGTGCCGAGAATGAAGTCTATGTTCGCTCCGAAGAAAAAACCAATATCTCAAAAACAAAACTACGCGTCTACCTCAAACGATTCCTACACCTAAACGCGCTCCGAGACGACCTCAAAATAATCTCACGCAGCAAAGATCGCTTTGAAATAATTGAATTCATCACTGTTGAGTACGTTGAAGCCGATTAGCGCCAAGTAAAAGAACCGTAATTAACTTGGAACCATTAAAACAGCTATTTTTGACTTACATCTAATCCTTTATTTGGTGCCCAAAGCCTTAATAGTCAAAACCAGACAAATAGGCTGTTTAATCGGGTTTAGCAGAGACAGGATAGTGGGGCACCAGGAACTCCCTCCTAAATTCCTACATTCCCCTCTCCCCTCCTCCTCGCACGAGATTTTTATTGTGCCTCTCCATCCCTCAAAAGCTAACCCTTTAAAAGTTCGAAGTGATTTATGAAGTCAACTTTCCTTAATTGCATGGTTATGGAGGATTTGTCGTGCATCACCTGAAAATCTTGGTTATCGGTCCGAAAGGATCAGGCAAAACGACCATTATCCAAAATGTTACCAATAATACAGTTACCACGGATGTTGACGGTAGAACTGTCGGGCTAGATTTCGGAACAGTAGAGACTAAGGATTTAGTTGTCCACCTTTTTGGAAGTCCTGGTCTACAACAATTCAGCCTTGTTCGGAAAGCCCTCGCCTCTGGTTCTGATGGCGTTGTCCTAGTGATTGACAGTACTGACCCCCAATCGGTGATTGAAGGCGAACAGTATCTTCATGATACCTTTGGTGCTAATATTCCTCCCCTTGTTGTTGCAGCGAACAAACAAGATGTTCCCGGTGCCATGTCTCCACAGGAAATTCAAAGCCTTCTTTCTGTCCGTGCACAAGTTTATCCAACATCTGCACAACAAGGTCTTGGTCTAGTGCAATTGCTGGATGGATTTGTGAAACATCTACTTCAAATAAGCAAAGGCGGCGATATTCTAACTACCCTGCGGAATGCATAGATGTGCATAAGCTGGCCCCTAATCTATACTAGTCCCCAATTTCTGAATTAGGGTTTCGGTCATTTTCCTTTTGTAGCTTTAATTTTTGCACTCGTTGCCATACCAAAGGGGGCTTCTTGGATAATTCTCACATCCTCAAAACCCGCATCTCGCATAAGTTTCAGGTAATCTTCCTTAAGAATTGCACCAGCTAAACATCCGGTATAAGCCTGTATTTGTTCTCGGATTTCCTTTGGGAGTGGCGCCTCCAGTACAATATCTGAAATGAACATTCGTCCACCTGAACGAAGGACTCGAAAACCTTCTTGAAAGACTTTGATTTTATCTGGAGCTAAGTTAATCACACAGTTGCTAATGATAGCATCGATTGAATTATCTTCAACCGGTAAATCTTCTATGTCACCTTGTCTGAATTCTACATTTGTTATACCTAGCTTTGTGGCATTGGATTGGGCTTTGAGGATCATTTCTGATGTCATGTCAACTCCGATTACACAACCACTTTTACCGACTATTTTAGCAGCCATAAATGCGTCAAGTCCAGCGCCGCTTCCCAGATCCAAGACTATTTCGCCTTCACGGAGATCTGCTAATGCAACAGGGTTTCCGCAGCCAGCAAATGACTCTGTCACTGAATCAGGAAGTTCCTCTACAGGGTAGCCAAGTGCCTTGGCAAGGCTTTCTTTCTGGCTTGCATCTGAGGTGCCGCAACTTGATTCAGAAGATCCGCAACAGGATGTGGTTCGTTGTGCAACCTTTGCATACGCCTTCGCTACCTCTTCTTTGATTTCACTTGGTGACATTTCGCTTATTCTCTTAGTTTTAGCCATTTTCTCACCTATATATTGGGTGACGAGTATTTCATTGTACACCTAAAAATTAAACTGAAGAACGTCTACTCATCATTTCTTCAATGATGTCCAGCTTCTTGTGGTTGAATATTAATTGGTTAAAACATAACAATTGAAA